>CBDDRM010000122.1:0-15050 GCA_965233135.1 uncultured bacterium
TTGGCGTTGGGCAGCTCATGAAAATTGCGCGCGTTCTTGATGTGGTCGAGAATCGCTTCGCTGTAGAGGCTCTTGGCTTCGGGCACGTCAATCGCACAGGCAGTACTCACCGGTCATGCCGCCCGCAGTCGCCCGTAACGCTTCACGCGCAGATCCGCCTGCGCCTTGTGACCCGCGAAGCCTTCGACTTCGCACAGGCGCGAGCAGTATTCGCCGATCATCGCCGAAGCTTCCGGCTTCACCCGCTGGTAGGTGCAGGTCTTGATGAACTTTCCGACCCAGAGTCCGCCGGTGTAGCGTGCCGCCTTGCGCGTGGGCAGCGTGTGGTTGGTGCCGATGACCTTGTCGCCATAGGACACATTGGTCTCGGGCCCCAGAAACAGCGCGCCGTAGTTGGTCATGTTGCGCAGGAAATAATCCGGCTCCTTGGTCATGACCTGCACGTGTTCGGAAGCGATGCGATCTGCTTCCCTGACCATTTCCGGATAATCCTTGCACAGAATGACCTGGCCATAATCCTTCCAGGCCTGGCCGGCAATGGGCGCCGTGGGCAGGGTCTGCAACTGGCGCTCGACTTCCTTGATGGTGTCTTCAGCGAGCTTGCGCGAATTCGTCAGCAGGATGGCGGGTGAATTCGGACCGTGTTCGGCCTGACCGAGCAGATCGGTTGCGCACATTTCCGCATCGCAACTGTCGTCCGCAATGATCAACGTTTCGGTCGG
Source organism: uncultured bacterium (assembly GCA_965233135.1). Lineage (GTDB taxonomy): Bacteria > Pseudomonadota > Gammaproteobacteria > Burkholderiales > JACQAP01 > JACQAP01. Next base: position 723 of record CBDDRM010000122.1, read on the forward strand.
ACCGGCAAACAAATCGATGCCAACGCGCCCGGACAGCTGGCGCTTGGCTTCGGCAACGAACGCATTGCCGGGGCCCGCGATCATGTCGGTGGGCTTGATGGTGGCGGTGCCCAGCGCCATGGCACCGATCGCTTGCACGCCGCCGATGGTATAGATCTCGTCGGCACCACCCAGATGCATGGCGGCGACAATGGCAGGATGCGGCTTGCCCTGATAGGGCGGCGCGCACGAAACAATGCGTTTGACGCCCGCGACACGCGCCGTCACGACACTCATGTGGGCCGACGCAACCAGGGGATATTTGCCACCGGGCACATAACAGCCGACGCTGTTGACCGGGATGTTCTTGTGGCCAAGTACCACGCCAGGCAGCGTTTCCACTTCGACGTCGCGCAGTGCGTCGCGCTGGATCTGCGCGAAATTGCGGATCTGTACCTGGGCGAACTTGATGTCTTCGACGACTTGTTTGGGCAACTGGCGCACGCAGTCTTCGATCTCGCCTTTGCTCAGGCGGAAATTCTCCGGCGACCAGTTGTCGAATTTTTTCGACAGTTCGCGCACCGCTGCGTCGCCGCGCGTCTCGATGTCCGCGAGGATGTCCTCGACGGTATTGCGCACCTTGGCGATGTCCGCGGCGTCCTGCTCGGCGGATATGCCGGTCTTCAGAAAAATAGCCATGTGTGTTTTCCAGGGGCTGAAATGATCGGGAATGCAACGAACGAACCCGGGCTGGTTTCGGCACCGCCAGCGGGCAAGACCTCTATTTTGCTAGTTGGGCGCGGCCAGCGTCAAACAAATCGCCGCGGCTAAACCCTTTCAGCAAAAAGGGAAATCCACCGCGGGCAGGCGCCCGCCGATCAAATCCGCCGCAGCCCGGCTGGAACCGCAGGCAAGCGTCCAGCCCAGGGTGCCATGGCCGGTATTCAGATAAAGGTTGCGATAGCGTGTGCGCCCTACCAGGGGCACGTTGCTGGGGGTCGCGGGACGCAATCCCGCCCAACGCGTGGCCGCCGCATAGTCCCCCACGCCTGGAAACAACTGCTCGATGCGGTTCAGGATGGCGTTGCACCGGGCGTGATTCAGGGAAGTATCGTACCCGGCCAGTTCAGCGGTTCCGGCCGCCCGTAACCGGCTGCCCAGTCGGGAAATGGCCACCTTGGCATTCTCGTCACTCAAACACATGACCGGCGCGGCTTCGGGATGGGCCAGGGGAATCGTGACCGAATAGCCTTTGACGGGATAAACGGGAATGTCGATGCCCACCGGCGACAGCACGAAGGGACTGTAACTGCCAAGCGCGACCAGAAAGACGTCAGCCTGAACGAGCTCGCGCCGGCCTTCTGGATCGCGCACCACCGCCCCGATGACCGTATCGCCCTCGACGTCCAGCGCTTCTATGGCATGCTCGAATCCGAATTGCACACCGCGTTGCCGGCACAGTTCGGCCAGATTGCCGGTGAACTGATGCGCATCCCCCGATTCGTCGTCCGGCGCATAGGTCCCGCCGATCAGTGCCAGCTTCGATGCACGCAGGGCGGGCTCCAGTTCCAGGCACTCTTGCACGCTCTTGATGTGCATTTCGCAGCCGTGACTGCGCAACAACGCGACCCGGGCGTGCGCGCCTTCAAACTCGCCGGCATCGGTATGGATCTGCAGAATGCCGCGTTCCAGGTGGTCGTATTGCACACCCGTTTCGCCGCGCAGGGCCTGCAGCATGTCGCGGCTGTAAAGCGCGAGCCGCAGAATGGTCAGCGTGTTCTGTCGTGTGCGCGCGGGCAGGCATTCGAGCAGGAAACGCATGCCCCAGGCCCATTGACGCGGATCAGCGCGCAGGCGAAACAGCAGCGGCGCATCTTCCCTGCCCAGCCATTTGTAGATTTTCGCCGGGGCCCCCGGGTTAGCCCACGGCTCCGCATGACTGACCGAAATCTGCCCGCCGTTGCCGAAACTCGTTTCCAGTCCCGCCTGCGGCTGCCGATCGATGACTGTCACGGCATGCCCGTCCTGCGCCAGGTACCAGGCGCTGGTTACGCCGATCACGCCTGCGCCGAGAACGACGACCTTCATGACCGCTCCGCGGCCATGAAGGCGTGACGACGTGACGACGTGACGACGTGACGGGGTAAAAACGCAAAAGGTGTGGCAAAAGCTTTGTTGATCACCCTGAATTCATCCAGTCAGCGAAACTCGCTTGACCCGCCCACTCCGAAGACTTTGCGACGTCACGCCGTCACGATCGTCACGATATTCACGGCCTTACTGCGCCACCCAGCCGCCATCCATGAGGATGTCCGTGCCGGTCATGAACGAGGTGGCGTCGGTACAGATATAACGTGCCAGCGAACCGATTTCCTGCGGCTTGCCCCAGCGGGCCGCGGGCGTGGCCGCCAGCAGCGCGGCGTTCTTCTGCGCGTCCGCCCGTAGCGGTGCCGTCAGGTCGGTTTCATAGAATCCCGGGCTGATGGCCACGACAGTGATGCCGTCGCCGACGAGTTCCAGCGCGAGACATTTCGTGAGGCCGAGCAACCCCGCCTTGGTGGCGCAGTACGCGCCGCGGCCGGCGCTGCCGATGTGCGCCATGATCGACGTTATGTTGATGATGCGACCCCACTTCGCCTTTTTCATGTGCGGTATGAACGCGCGCGTGACAAGGAACACGCCGGTCAGGTTGGTATCCACCACAAGCTTCCACTCATCGAGTGAAAAATCGGCCACCGGTTTGCGCACCGCGGTGCCGGCATTGTTGATGAGGATGTGTGCTGCCCCAAAACGCGCGATGACGTCTTTTTCGAGCTTCGCGACCTGGGCATCATCGCGCACGTCGGCGATGAATACTTCGCTTTCGGCGCCCGCATCGGCTGCAAGCTTGCGGGTTTCCTCGAGCTTGTCCCGGTTGCGTCCGACCAACGCCAGACGCGCGCCCGATTCACCCAGAGCAAGGGCCATCGCGCGACCCAGGCCGCGGCTGGCGCCGGTGACTACCGCGACCTTGCCCTTCAAGAATTTGCCTTCCATCATCGTCCTCCGCTTTGTTTCTGATTATCGACCCGCAGTATAGCGTGCGCCCGGAGAACGGCGATGAACCACGGCGGTTTTGGGCGCCGCTGCCTTCAAGCCGATTCACTTGCCGATGATCTTGCCGAAGCCCACCCACTGCTTGCCGTCGAAGCGTACGAGCTGGGCCGATTCGATCAGAAAAAAATCTCCGGGACTCGTGTTCCATTTGATACCCGGCAGCATCATCGGCATCTGCAGGTCCTTGAGGCTCGCCATCTGTTTCATGACGTTCTGCCGGCTGAGATCCTCGCCGCAGGCCTTCAGCACATGCTCGACGCCCTTGGCGATGATGTAGCCTGATACATTGAAAGCGTCGTCGATGCTGCCTTCCGGATAATACTTTTTGAGCCAGTCGGCGTATTGCTTGAACTCGGCATCTTTGCGCCATTGCGGATCCACCGGGTCCTTGAAGTAGGCCGCGCTGATCAGCCCGACCGACTTGTCCAGACCGGCCGGAACCAACACGGAGCCGACGGACGCGGACACCTGGTTGAGAATATGCATCGGCTTCCAGCCCATGTCATGAACCTTGCGGATTGCCTGTGCGGCGAATTTGGGCGTCGTCACGTTGTAGAAGATATCCGCGCCCGAAGCCTTCAACGTGGCGATCTGCGAATCGATCGTCGGGTCCGTGACCTCGTAGCTCGCTTCCGCGACGATCATCGCGCCTGCCTTTGCGCCCAGGCCGTCTTTCAGGCCCTTGACGTAGTCTTTGCCGTAATCGTCGTTCTGGTAAAGGATCGCAATCTTTCCGGCGGGCTTGTTGTCCAGAATGTAGCGCGCGTAGATATGGCCTTCGGCCTGATAGTTCAGATTGAAGCCCATGGTCCAGGGAAAGTGCTTCGGGTCTCCCCACTTGGTGGCACCGGTATTCACGAAAATATGCGGCACGCCTTTGGCGTTCACGTATTTGTGGATGGCTGAATTCGGTGGGGTGCCCAGGGTGCCGGCGAGCAGGAGCACCTGTTCCTGCTCGACGAGCTTGCGCACCTGCTCCACGGTACGCGGCGGGCTGTAGCCGTCATCGAGCGTAATGAAGTTGATCTTGCGCCCATTGATGCCGCCCTGGTCGTTGAGCATCCTGAAATAAGCGGCCTCCGCCCGGCCAATCGTGCCGTAGGCCGACGCGGGCCCGCTATAGGGCATGGTGTTGCCGATCTTTATTTCGGTATCGCTCGCGCCCGGACCGTACTTCTTCTGCGCAACGGCACTGGTAGCGAACACACAGGCCAGCAAACCCAGAGTCAGCAGCAGCTTGTTCTTCATGAGTTCCTCCTTCAGACAGGCATTCGAGGGGATGCAAGGGCAGCAGGATTTCTGCGCAAGCCCCGTATTCGCGCCCAGACGAGCCGTACGAAGCCGGCCACCCCGGTGGGCATCAGGTAAACGAAAACCAGCAGGAATACGCCGTAGATCGCCCAGGGCGCGGCCTTGGAGATCTCATCGGCAAAATTCGGCACGAACTGGATGAACAGCGCACCGTAAAAAGCGCCAGAGATCGACGCGACGCCGCCGATGACAATGCCGATCAGGAAGTTGATCGACAAGCCGGCCGTAAAACTGTCCGGCGCGACGAATTGAACCACGATCGCGCCGAGCGCCCCCGCAACGCCGGTAAACAGGGCGCTCACGCCGAAGGTGCTGGTCTTGTACAGGGCGCTATGAATCCCCATGGCTTCGGCCGCAACCGGATGATCCCGGATCGCCACCAGCGCGCGGCCAACGCGGCCGCGCAGCAGGTTCCAGCCGATTGCGAACATCAGCACGAGAATGGCCAGCGTGAACAAATACAGCCATTGATCGGGCGTGATCTGCAAACCAAACGGCGGCGCTGGTTTCATGATGACGATTCCCTGCACGCCGCCCGTCCACTGTTCGATGTGCTTGTACTTGAGGATCTGTGGCATGGCCACCGCCAGTGCGAACGTCGCCAGCGCCAGGTAATGGCCGCGCAGACGCAGCGCCGGCAAACCAAACAGAAAGCCGAACACGAAGCACACCAGCCCTGCTACCGGCAAGGTCGCCCAATACGGCCAGCCGAAATGCTCCATGAGAATCGCCGCGACGTAAGCGCCGATTGCATAGAACGCTCCGTGCCCCAGAGAGATCTGACCGTTATAGCCGGTCAGCAGGTTCAGCCCCAGCAGCACGATTGCATAGATCAGCACAAGATTGAACTGGAACACGCGGTAGTTGCTGACCAGGAAGGGTAGCGCCACCGCGCCTGCCAGCAGGGCCGCGACACCCAGCGCTTTCCATGCGCGCGAAGTAGTGGCGGGGGTCGTGGCCTCAGTCATGGAGATCGTTTCCGGTTGTCATAACTCAGGGTTGCCGTTTTTCTGTTGATCACGATGTCTACGCCCGGTCGGGTCCACGCATTTACGCCGTCACGTTCGTCACGGCCTTTCTCACACCCGCGTCACGAACACCTTGCCGAATAATCCGGTGGGTTTGAACAGCAGCACGCCGATGATCAGCACCAGCGCCACGGTGAGTTTCAGTTCCGTGCCGATCACATAGGCGCCCAGGAGATTCTCCAGCACCCCGACCAGAAACCCTCCCACCACCGCGCCGAACGGGTTGTCGATGCCGCCGACGAGTGCGGCCGCAAACGCGTAGAGCAGCACGCCGGACATCATGTTGGGTTCCAGGTAGACGACCGGGGCGACCAGCATGCCCGCTATCGCGCCCACGGCTGCCGCCAGGCCCCAGCCCAGCGCGAGCATCCAGCCTACGCGAATGCCCACCAGCCGGCTGGACAATGGGTTTTGCGCCACCGCTCGCATCGCGAGACCCAGCGGCGTAAAGCGAAAGAACAGGAACAGCGCCACCAGCACGACCATGGTGATACCGATCGAGCCCAGTTCGTGCGACGAAATGTAGCGGTTTCCAAACAGTGGTTGCACTGGAAAGGGGCTGGGGAACGACTTGATCGTGTACGTGAATATCCAGCCAGCAACGCTGTTGAAAATCACCAGAAGCGCGACAAATACGGTAATGATCGACAGTACCGGGGCATGTTCCACAGGCCGGATGATCACGCGCTCGATGACGATGCCGACCACGAAAGAGATCAGCACGGTAACCACGAAGGCCCACCAGTAGGGCACGCCGCCATTGATCAGGCTCCAGGCCAGGTAAGTGGAGAACATCGCCATCTCGCCCTGGGCGAAATTGATGTGATGGGTGGACTGATAGATCATCACCAGAGCCAACGCCAGGCTCGCATAAATCCCGCCCGACGCCAGCCCCGAGAAAACCTGATGCAAAAATGCTTCCATACCTCTCCCCGACCTTGTGCTCAGTAACCCAGGTACGCGCGGCGCACCGACTCATCGGAACGCACCGCCTCGGTGCTCCCCGACATGACGACCTGCCCGGTCTCCAGCACGTAGGCGGTATCCGCGAGATCCAGCGCCAGTCCGGCGTTTTGCTCGACGAGCAGCACGCTGACACCTTGCTCGGCATTGATGTCGCGCAGGATACGGAATATGTCGTGCACCACCAGCGGCGCCAGGCCGAACGACGGTTCGTCCAGCAACAGCAGGCGCGGGCGCAGCATAAGGGCCCGAGACACTGCGAGCATCTGCTGTTCTCCGCCGGAGAGCGTGCCCGCCTGCTGGTGGCGACGCTCCTTGAGACGGGGAAAATACGTGAACATGCGTTCCAGGTCCCGCGCGACCTCAGGCCGATCCTTGCGGATGTAGGCGCCGATGCGCAGGTTTTCCTCGGCCGTAAGATCGAGGAAAGTCCCGCGCCCGTCGGGCACGTGCGCAATGCCCTGGCGGGCGACGTCTTCGGGCGCCATGCCGGCAATCGAACGTCCGTCGAAGCGAATCGCACCGCGGGTCTTGAGCAGCCCGCACACTGCGCGCAACAAAGTCGTCTTGCCGGCACCGTTGGCCCCCAGGACTGCGGTGATGCCGCCTTGCTCCACGGCGAAACTCACCCCGCGCAGCACATCCGTCGCGTTGTAGCCACTGCTCAGGTCCGTTACTTCCAGCAGCGCCATCAGGTTTCCTTGCCCAGATAGGCGCGAATGACTTCCGCATCGCGCTGGACTTCGGCGGGGCTGCCTTCGGCGATCTTCTTGCCGAAATTCAGCGCAACGACCTTGTCGGACAGCTGCATGACCAGCCCCATGTGATGTTCCACCAACAGCACCGTGACGCCGCGCCGGTCGCGAATGCGGCGGATAAGTAAGGCCAGCGACTCGACTTCCTCATGATTCAGTCCGCCCGCCGGTTCGTCGAGCAGCAACAACTTCGGTCCGCTTGCCAGGGCGCGGCCGAGTTCCACGCGCTTCTGCGTGCCAAAGGGCAAGTCCGTCACCAGGCTGGATGCCACGGCCTGCAGGCCGAGCAGCTCGAGCAGTTCGCCCACTTGAACGTTCATGCGCGCCTCTTCGCGCCCCGTGACGGGCAGTCGGAAAGCATTGGCCAGAAAGCCGCCACGGCTGGAACTATGGGCGCCGACCATGATGTTCTGGGCCACGCTCATGGTCCTGAACAGCGCAAGGTTCTGGAAGGTCCTGCCGACGCCGGCTGCGGCGATGCCGTGACGCGGAATGTCGAGCAACGAACGGCCGTTCAGTTCGATGCGGCCGTCCTGAAACGGATACAGGCGCGACAGGCAATTAAAGAGCGTGGTCTTACCCGCGCCGTTCGGTCCGATGACGCCGACGATCTGGCCACCCTCGACGTCGAACGAAAGTGCTTCGAGCGCGACGATGCCGCCGAAACGCACCGTCAGACCGGCAATGCGTAACAACGGCTGGTCGCGATGCACCGCGCCCGGCCTGCCGGATACCGGGTTCATCTCGCCTACTGTGCTTGCCAACTCCCACCTCCCCAGGTTGTGGCTCGCGCGCGATTCACTGAAGCGGGCGCGCGGCCGATACTGGCATATCGACCGCGTCGGGTAAAGACGGCCACCGCAATCCTGCGCTGCAGCGCACTCAGAGCGGGGCCTGAGCATAACAACCCGGATGACCGTTGACCTGAACACCCGAGGTCGCCAACATGCGAGACTTGCCGGCGACCGGCATGAGCGCTCGTTCGCCGGGGATAAAAAAGGATCGCACGGGCCGCGCGTAGCGAGACCCTACAGGAACCCTGATGGAACCCGATCACTATCGATTCTGGCCCGCACACCTGCCCAAGCAGATGCCGCTGCCGGATGCGAGCCTTTATCGCAATCTGGAGGTCACGGCGGCTCGCTTTCCCGACAAGACCGCCGTGTGGTATTACGGCACGCCCATGAGCTATCGGCAGTTCCGCCACGATGTCGATGCACTGGCCGGGTTTCTGCAACAGCGCGCGGCGGTCAGGCGCGGCGACCGCGTGTTGCTGTTCATGCAGAACAGCCCGCAATTCATGATTGCGTTCTATGCGATTCTGCGCGCCGATGCCATGGTCGTGCCAGTCAATCCCATGAACCTGACCGAGGAACTGCGCCACTACGTGGCCGACAGCGACGCGACGGTTGCGATCGTCGGCCAGGAACTGTTCGCGCAAGTGCGCCCGCTGCTTGGAGAGGATTCCTGCGGTGGCGAAGGCCTGCAACGGGTCATCGTTGCCGCCTATTCCGATTATCAGACACAGCCAACCGATCTCAAAATTCCCGAAGTGGTCGCGGCACCTCGCCAGATCCTGAGCGAACCGGGTGTCACCCTGTGGCGCGATGCGCTGGCGCAAGACATCGCTCCCGAAGCGCATCGGGCGAAACCGGACGACCTGTGCGTGATGCCCTATACCTCGGGCACGACAGGCAAGCCCAAGGGGTGCGTCCATACTCATCGAACGGTCATGTGCACGACGGTCGCGGGCGGCGCATGGGTGGACATGCAGCCAGAGTCCGTCATCCTGTGTTCCATGCCGCTGTTTCACGTCACCGGAATGCAATGCAGTATGAACCAGCCGATTCGTTTCGGCGCCTCCATCGTGCTCATGACCCGATGGGATCGTGATACCGCAGCCGAACTGATCCAGCGCCACCGGATCGAGGGCTGGACCAACATCTCGACCATGGCCATCGACTTTCTTTCGAACCCGAATCTGGCGCGCTATGACATTTCCAGTCTGAAACATATCGGCGGCGGCGGAGCGGCCATGCCCGACGCGGTCGCGCAACGGCTGCAGGATCTCACTGGACTGACCTATATCGAAGGCTACGGGCTTTCGGAAACTATCGCGCCCACGCATATCAATCCACCCCAGCGCGCGAAGAAACAATGCCTGGGTATTCCGATCTGCGACACCGAAGCGCTGATCATCCACCCCGAGACACGCGCCGTGCTCGGCCCGCGCGAAACCGGCGAAATCGTCTCTCACGGCCCGCAGATCTTCAAAGGCTACTGGAAAAAACCCGAGGCAACGGCCGAGGCGTTCGTGGAAATCGACGGCAAATCCTGGTTTCGCACCGGCGATCTGGGCTATCGCGACGAAGACGGTTATTTTTTCATCGTCGACCGGCTCAAGCGCATGATCAATGCATCGGGCTATAAAGTCTGGCCGGCCGAGGTGGAGGCGATGCTCTATCATCACGCGGACGTGCGCGAAGCCTGCGTGATCGGCACCCGGGACCCGCGGCGCGGGGAGACCGTCAAGGCCGTGGTCGTACTGAAGGAATCAAGCCGGGGCAACGTCGCAGCCGACGATATCATTGCCTGGTCACGCGGCAAAATGGCCGCTTACAAGGTGCCGCGCGTGATCGAGTTCGTGGAAACGCTGCCGAAGTCGGCCACCGGCAAGGTGCAGTGGCGCCTGCTGCAGGAAGCCGAAAACAAGAAGATTTCAACCTGATATCGAAACGATGGAACCCAAGCATTTCGCGCACTGGCCCAAACATCTGCCCCGCCATCTGACGGTGCCCTCGACATCGCTGCATTTCAATCTGGAAGTTTCCAGCCGGCGCTATCCTGACAAGCCCGCGCTGATTTTCTACGACAGCAAGCTGTCGTATCGCGAGTTTCAGCGCCAGGTCGATCTGCTTGCCGGTTTCCTGCAGAACCGCTGCGGCGTGCGCAAGGGCGACCGCGTGATACTGCAGATGCAGAACTCGCCACAGTTCTTCATCGGCTATTACGCGATCCTGCGCGCCGACGCTGCCGTACTGGCGGTCAGCCCCATGCATGTGACCGACGAACTCGTGCACTACTTCGAGGACGCCGGCGTTGCCACGGCGATCATCGCCCAGGATCTGTATGAACAGACCAGGCCGTTGCTGGGCAAACAGGCCAAACACGCGATCGTCGCGACCTACTGCGACTATCTCAACCAAGCAACACCTCTCGAAGTACCCGAATTCTTGCGTGCGCCGCGCAAGGTATTCAGCGATCCGGGTGCGGTGTCCTGGGCCGATGCGCTCGGCGCGGACTATAAACCGCTTTCCAGCACCGCCAGCCCCGATGATCTTGCGGCGATTCTCTACACCTCCGGCACGACCGGCCTGTCCAAGGGCTGCATGCACTCGCACCGCACGATCATGCATTCACTGGTGGGCGCAGCGCTCTGGGAAGGCTTCAGCGCGGACTCGGTCGCGCTCGCAACCGCGCCGCTGTTTCATGTGACCGGCATGCAGCACAGCATGAATGCGCCGATTTACGCGGGCGCGAGCATCGTCATCCTGCCGCGCTGGAATGCCGATGCGGCCGGCTACATGATCGAACATTACGGCTGCACGCACTGGGCGAACGTCCCGACCATGGTGGTGGACTTGCTCGCGCATCCGGCCACGGCCGGGCGCAACCTGTCGTCTCTGATGAATATTTTTGGCGGTGGCGCGTCCATGCCGGAGGCCGTCGCGCAGAAACTCCATGACCTGTGCGACATCGACTACATGGAAGCCTACGGCATGACCGAGACCATTTCGCAAACCCACATGAATCCTGCGCACAAAGCCCGCAAACAATGCCTGGGATTCCCAACCTTCGATACCGAATCGCTCGTGATCGACCCGGAGACTCTGGCAGTGCTGGGTCCCAACGAGCAAGGGGAGATCGTCGTGCATGGCCCGCAGGTCATGCTGGGCTACTGGCAGCGGCCGGAAGCCAACGAGGCCGTGTTCATCGAGATCGGCGCCAAGAAGTTCCTGCGCACTGGCGACCTGGGCCGATATGACGAAGACGGCTATTACTACATTGCCGATCGCCTGAAGCGCATGATCAACGCCTCCGGCTTCAAGGTCTGGCCCGCGGAAGTCGAAGCCGCACTGTACAAGCATCCGGACATTCGCGAAGTCACGATCATTTCGGCCCCCGATCCGCGCCGCGGCGAAACCGTCAAGGCGGTGGTGGTGCTCAAGGACGAAAGCAAAGGCAAGGTCAGCGCCGATGACATCATGGAGTGGTCGCGGCTGCACATGGCAGCCTACAAGGTACCGCGCATGGTCGATTTCATCGATGCCCTGCCCCGCTCCGGCACCGGCAAGATCCAGTGGCGCGCTCTGCAGGAGAAGGAATGGGAAGGGATCCCGAAGCTGTAGGGCACGAGGACCCCTGCGCGCCAGTATGCGCGTGTGAAATTTCCCCATAGTTAACTCTTATTCAAGCCCGGAGATGATTTCATGCGCAAAGTAATCGTCGGCGCTTTCGTTTCTCTGGACGGCGTCATGCAGGCGCCCGGCGGTCCGCAGGAAGACCGTGCCGGCGGGTTCCCCTACGGCGGCTGGGTCGCGCCGCTGGCGGATGAGGTGTTCGGCGCGGCGGTCGGCAAGATGTTCAGTCAGCCGTACGACCTGCTCCTCGGGAGGAGGACTTACGAGATCTTCGCGGCGCACTGGCCGTATGCCGAGGGCGGGCCCGACAATGCCTTGGCGAGGACTTTCAATTCGATCACGAAGTACGTAGCGACCCGCAAGGGCCTGGAACTGACCTGGCGTGGCTCAGTGGCGCTTCGGGACGCCGCCGCCGATGTCACCCGGCTGAAGCAGCAAGCCGGGCCGGCACTCATCACGCAGGGGAGCAGCGACCTGATCCGGACGTTGCTTGCACGCGATCTCGTCGACGAGATCAATTTGTTCACGTTCCCGGTGGTGCTTGGCGGCGGCAAGAAGCTGTTCAACGACGGTGCCCAGGCGTCCGCCTTCAGACTGGTCGCGAGCGAGGTGTCTCCCAATGGCATCGTGATCGCCCAGTACGCGCGCGCCGGTGACGTAAAAACCGGAGACTTTTCAACCGATCCTCCCACGCCGGCGGAAGTCGCACGGCGTGCGAAGATGCAGCGGGAGGGTCAGTAGCCCGTGGCGAGGCACCGGTTGCTGCGGCGCCTGACTGGACGCCTCATCACGCCGGCGCGTGACCAGACGCTGCAGGCGGACGCGATATTCGCCGGGCTGCGCTGGACGCCGGCGTCAGGCTGCAAGGCACAGCAGTGAAGGTCAAGCGCATCGTCTCGAACGTCGCCACCTCCGACATGAAAAAGGCAAGCGCCTTCTATGAAGAGATCCTCGGGCTCGAGGTCCTCATGGACCTTGGCTGGATACGAACCTACGGCTCGAGCTCGAAGATGACCATCCAGGTAAGCGTGATGTCCGAAGGCGGGTCCGGCACGGCGGTCCCGGATATGTCGATCGAAGTCGACGATATCGAAGAGGCTCTAAAGAGGGTACGGAAGGCGGGCATCGCCATCGAATACGGCCCGGCGACCGAGCCGTGGGGCGTGCGCAGGTTCTACGTCCGTGATCCCTTCGGAAAGCTGGTCAACATCCTGCAGCATGCGTAACACGCCAGCGGGTTGTTGACCCCTCGGGTCACCGCAGGAAGCAGCCGTCGGTGATGTCGATGATCGCGCCGTTCACGATGGGCGGCGCGTCGAGCGCGAGCCAGCGGATCGCCTCGGCGACTTCCTCCGGCTGGCCTTTGCGGCGCGTGTAGACCGCTTTCATGAGCTGCTCGATGCGCTCGGGCTGCGCATTGTCGAGCAGCGGCGTGTCGATCGGCCCGGGCGCCACCGCGTTCACCTGGATGCCGTGCGGGCCCAGGTAGGAAGCGAAGCTGCGCGTGAAGCTCACGATGCCGGCCTTGGTGACGCCGTACCACAGGTCGGTATGCGGCGTGTAGGCGGCCACCGAGGCGAGGTTGATGATGCGCCCGCGCTTTCGCGCCACCATCTGCGTCGACACGGCGCGGATCAGCTCCACCGGCGCCTCGAGGTTGACCCGCAAAATGCGCGCGCGCTGCTCTTCGGTATAGCGATCGATCGACACCGCGTTCTGCACGCCGGCGTTGTTCACCAGGATATCGATCTCGCCGATTTCCTGGACGAGGGCCGGGATGCCGGCGAGGTCGGTCAGGTCGTAGACCCGCTTCTCAAAGCCGGGCGCGTCGGTAAACGTCCGGTCCAATCCTACGACCCGCATGCCCGACTGCGACAGCGCCTCGGCGGCGGCGCGGCCGATGCCGCGCGCGGCGCCGGTGACCAGCGCGGTCTTCAACTATTCAGGCCGGGCATCGAGAAGCCGGCGGCTTTCAGCTCCGTGATCAGGGTCTGCTCCTGGGCGGCGCTGAGCTCGGTGAGCGGTGGCCGGCAGGTGCGCCACTCCGGGTCATTGCCGAAGTGCGCCACCGTCGCCTTGAGCGCGGGGATCATCGGCTGCTTCTGCACGATCTTGCGCGTCGCGCTGATCCCAGCCTGCAGCTTGTCCGCCTCCGCCGAGCGCCAGCCGCGATAGACGTTGGCGATGGGGCCGGGGTTGATGTTCCCCGTGGCGGTGATGCAGCCCTTGCCGCCGTGGCGCATGTTGTCCAGGAGGAACACTTCGCTGCCCGCGAATACGTCGAAGCCGTCCTTGGCGAAAGCGTCGAGCATCGCCTTGGTGTTGGACCAGTCGCCGGAGGAATCCTTGGCCCCGGCGACGATGCCCGGGTACTTGGACAGCAGCTTCTCGATTAGACCGGGGGTGATCGGCACCTGCGACACCGGCGGGATGTGGTAGAGGTAGAGCTGAAGGCGCTCGTCGCCCACGCGCTCGATCACCTCGGCGAAATTGCGGTACAGGCCTTCGTCCGAGACGCCCTTGTAATAGAACGGCGGCAGCATCAGCACGCCGGCGCAGCCGAGCTCCACCGCGGCGCGCGTCATCTCGATGGAATCGCTGAGCGCGCAATGGCCAGTGCCGGGCATCAGGCCCGCCGCCGGCACGCCGCCGGCCACCAGCGCCTCGAGCAGCGCGCGCTTCTCCGCGACCGACATGGAGTTCGCTTCGCTGTTGGTCCCGAACACCGCCAGCCCGGCGCAGCCGCTTCTCAGCAGCCAGCGGCAGTGGCGCACG
>CBDDRM010000123.1:0-22521 GCA_965233135.1 uncultured bacterium
AACTCGCGCACCTTGCCCGCTTCGACCTTGCCGCCAAGTTGCTGTGCCATGGTCTGCATGCCGTAGCAAATGCCCAGCACCGGCACGCCCAGTTCGAACACTGCCTTGGGGGCGCGATCCGTCGACTCCTCGTAAGCCGACATGTGGCTGCCCGACAGGATGATGCCGCGGGGCCCGTAATCGCGGACGAACTGATCGGAGACATCGGCCGGATGGATTTCGCAATAGACCCTGGCTTCCCGCACGCGCCTGGCAATGAGCTGCGTGACCTGGGAGCCAAAGTCGAGGATCAGTATTTTGTCGTGGAACATGGACTAGGGACGGGGGGTGAGGGTCGAGCGGCGAGTAAATGCTCCGGAGCGCCTTGCCTTTGAACTTGCTCGCCCCACTCCCCTCGACCCTCGCCCCTGCAGTTAATCAACGTGATAGTTGGGCGCTTCCTTGACGATCTGCACGTCATGTACGTGCGATTCGCGCACGCCCGCCGACGTGATTTGCACGAACTCGGCGCGCTCTTTAACGGCCGCGATCGTAGAACAACCCAGGTAGCCCATCGCGGAGCGCAATCCGCCCATGAGCTGGTGCATGACCTGCACCACGCTGCCTTTGTACGGCACGCGACCCTCGACGCCTTCTGGCACGAGCTTCTCCGCGCTGTCTTCGTCATCCTGGAAATACCGGTCACTCGAGCCTTGTTGCATGGCGCCGAGCGAACCCATGCCGCGGTAAGACTTGTAGGAACGTCCCTGGAACAGTTCGATTTCGCCAGGCGCCTCTTCGGTGCCCGCAAACAATCCTCCCAGCATGACCGAATCCGCGCCGGCCGAAATGGCCTTGGCGATATCCCCGGAGAAACGAATGCCACCATCGGCGATCAGAGGCACGCCGGTACCCGCCAGCGCGGTTGCCACTTCATTGATGGCCGTGATTTGCGGTACTCCGACGCCGGCAACGATGCGGGTCGTGCAGATTGACCCGGGCCCAATGCCGACCTTGACCCCGTCGGCGCCTTGATCGAGCAGCGATTTGGCCGCCGCTGCCGTCGCGATGTTGCCGCCGATGACTTGGGCGGCCGGAAAGGTTCGCTTGATCCAGTGCACGCGGTCGAGCACGCCCTGTGAATGTCCATGCGCTGTATCGACAATCAGTACGTCTACTCCGGCTTCTATGAGCAATCCAATTCGCTCTTCGGTGCCTTCGCCCACCCCTACGGCAGCGCCCACGCGCAGGCGTCCGAGTTGATCCTTGCTGGCGAGCGGATGTTCGGAAGACTTGAGTATGTCCTTGACCGTGATCAATCCGCGCAATTCGAAATTTTCATTGATGACCAGTACGCGTTCCAGCCTGTGCTGATGCAGCAGGCGCATTGCGTCTTCGATGCTGGTGCCTTCTTTCACCGTTACCAACCTGGCGCGCGGCGTCATGATGTTCTTGACGGGTTGGTCAAGATTGCTTTCGAAGCGCAAGTCCCGGTTTGTGACGATTCCCACCACTTTGGACGCGTCGACCACGGGCAAACCTGAAATTCGATGCTGGCGGATGAGATTCAGCACGTTGCGAACCGTCATGTCCTGCGAGATCGTAATGGGGTCCTTGACGACGCCGCTTTCAAAGCGTTTGACCTTGGCGACTTCGGCAGCCTGCATTTTTGGCGGCATATTCTTATGCACGATCCCGATGCCCCCTTCTTGCGCCATGGCGATGGCCAGCCGGGCTTCGGTCACGGTATCCATGGCCGCGGACACCAGCGGAATATTGAGCGCAATACTCTTGGTCAGTCGTGTCGTCAGGCTGACGTCACGGGGCAGAACGGTCGAGTGGGCGGGAACTAGCAGAACGTCATCGAAGGTGAGCGCCTTTTGCAGGACTCGCATGCTTTTGATCCTTCACAAAGACGCCATTATACAGACGGGATTTCGCACGGTAAATCCGGGACCTGCGCGCGTGTCCGTTGACCGGCGCGTTGGGAGCGGCTATGTTTGGCGGCCGGCATTCTTGAAGTAAGCAGTCAACATATGGATTGTTCCAAACGTTGCTGGTGGGTCTATACGGTGTGGCTCCTGTTCGCGAGCGTTCCGGTGGGAGCGATTGCCGCCGATTCCCTGGCTGAGGCTCAGGCGGAGGTCCGCAAGGCGGAACTGGCCGTCAAGCACGCTGAAGCCCAGCACGCTTTGTGGACCAGCGCGCAGGAAGCGTTGCGCAGGGCACGGCAGGCCTTGAGCGAAAGCAATGCCGCGTTGGCGCTCGAGCAGGCGCGCATCGCCCAGAAACAGTCCGAGCTGGGGATCGCTCAAAAGAGCTATCCTCTATTCCATGAACGTTGAGGAGAGGTTTGCATGCGACGCCATCCGATTACCCCTAGTGTGCTGATGCGGGCCGTAGCGCTCACCGCGGCGCTCGCTGCTTTCCCGGCTTCTGCAGAGACGTACAAGTGGACGGACGCCGATGGCAAAGTGCATTATTCGGATCAGCCTCCTCCGCCGAACGTGAAGCAACAGACGACCGTTACCCCGCGCAAGTCAACTGCGCCTGGGGCAACGGCGCCGACCAAAACAGACGCGCAGCCAGCCAAGGCCAAGACCTACGTGGAGCAGGAAGCGGAGTTTCGCAAACGCCAGGTCGAAACAGCGGAGCGCGAAGCCGCAGACAAGAAAAAAGCGGATGAGATCGCCGAAAGAAAGCGCAACTGCGAGCAGGTGCGTGTTCAGTTGAAAGGGTTGCAAGCGGGGGGGCGCGTAACGCAAACCAACGCTCAAGGCGAGCGCGAGTACATGAGCGATGCTCAAATTGCGCAGGAAATAGACCGATTGAAGAAGGCAGAATCCGGGTTATGCAAGTAGCCCTTTCTCCGGCTTATCGACGCGTGGGCCCGCGTTGTTGTCGTGCCCTTTGGCGCCGCGCCTGTTTCGGGTCCGCGACGAGGTCCCGATAGATTTCCACGCGGTCCCGGTCTTGTAGTTCGGTGTCGAGCGCTACAATCTTCCCCCAAATGCCAACATCGCAGGCCGCTTTTTCTGGCAGGTCTGCGACGCGTGAAGCCGCCGCGAGGGCATCGGCCACGCGGGCGCCCCGCTCCAGTTCCAGGTGGATGACCGTTTGCGCATCCGCAAGCGCATAGACCACTTCCACCCCGATCTTCATCGAGGACCGTAAAGTTGGCGTGCGCGCTTGACGAAGGCGTCCACGAACGAGTTGGCTATATAGTGAAATACGGGTCCGACGATTTTTTCCAGCAACTTGCTGGAAAACTCGTAATGCAGGCGGAACTCGATTTTGCACGCTTCTTCCCCAAGTGCCTTGAAGCGCCAGCTGCCGTCAAGGTGACGAAACGGTCCATCGACCAAGGTCATGTTGATCAGTTTGGGTGGATCCGCGTTATTTTCCGTTGAAAAGCGCTGTTTGATGCCGCGGAAATCGATGACGATAGCTGCCCGCGTAGTGTCTCCCTCCTGCATCAGTATTTCGGTTCCGCCACACCAGGGAAGGAACTCGGGATATGCAGCAATGTCCTCCACCAGCGCATACATCAGCGCAGCCGGATACTCGATCAATACGGATTTTTCAACCAACGCCATAAGATACGTCCGGGTCGCCGTGGAAGCATTGGTAAAATACAGGACCTGCAGCAAAAACTCACGCCGTCATGAGCATCGTCCAGAACAAGAAAGCGTTTCACGATTATTTTATTGAAGAACGCTTCGAAGCCGGCATGGTGCTCGAAGGCTGGGAAGTCAAATCGATTCGCGCCGGACACGTTCAGCTCAAGGAAGCCTACGTCGTCATCAAGAGCGAGGAAATTCATCTGATCGGCTGCCATATCACGCCCCTGGCCGCCGCATCGACGCATGTGCAGGCCGATCCGACGCGCACGCGCAAGCTGCTGCTCCATGCGGAGGAAATTCGAAAACTGATCGGGAAAGTCGAACGGGCGGGCTATACCCTCGTTCCGCTGGATCTGCACTACACGCGCGGGCGCGTGAAAATAGAGATAGGTCTGGCCAAAGGCAAGAAACAGCACGACAAGCGCCAGGCAGAAAAGGACAAAGACTGGAAGCGCGAGCAGCAACGTCTGATGCGACACAAGGCATGACGGTGATGCGGCCGCCAGCAGGTCAGGAATAATTCAAACCCATGGCGTTGCGCACGTCGCGCATTGTTTCCACTGCAAGCTTGTGCGCCCGGTCGCTGCCCTCTGCGATGATATTACGCACCAGGGTAGGATCATCGAGGTACAACTGCGCCCGTTCGCGCATGGGCTCTTGTTCCTTTAAAACCGCGTCGATCACCGGTTGTTTGCATTCCAGGCAACCGATACCGGCAGTACGGCAGCCGTTTTGCACCCAATCGCGCGTGGCATTATCCGAGTAGACCTTGTGAAACTCCCAAACCGGGCATTTTTCCGGATCGCCCGGGTCAGAACGTCTAACGCGGGCCGGATCGGTGGGCATCGTACGGATTTTCTTGGTTACGCTCTCGGCGTCCTCGCGCAGAGTGATGGTGTTGTTATAAGACTTGGACATTTTCTGCCCGTCGAGCCCGGGCATTTTCGCCGCTTCGGTCAGTAGCGCCTGGGGCTCCGACAGTATCATCTTGCCCCCCCCTTCGAGAAATCCGAACAACCGTTCGCGGTCGCCCATCGACAAATTCGCCGCTTCCTCGAGTAGCGCCTTGGCTGCCGACAAGGCCTCCTGGTCGCCTTGTTGCTGATAGCGTGTGCGCAATTCCTGATACAGCTTGCCGCGCTTGACGCCGAGCTTTTTGACCGCCGTTTCCGCTTTCTTCTCGAATCCTGGTTCGCGCCCGTATACATGGTTGAAGCGTCGCGCGATTTCGCGAGTGAACTCGATATGCGGTACCTGGTCTTCGCCTACCGGCACGCGATTGGCGCGATAGATCAGGATGTCGGCGCCTTGCAGCAGCGGATATCCCAGAAACCCGTAGGTCGAGAGATCCTTCTCCACCAGTTTTTCCTGCTGATCCTTGTAAGTCGGCACGCGTTCCAGCCAGCCGAGTGGCGTAATCATCGACAGCAACAGATGCAGCTCTGCGTGTTCAGGCACCTGCGACTGGATAAACAGAGTGGCCTGCGAAGGATCCACGCCCGCCGCGAGCCAGTCGACCAGCATGTCCCAGACATTCTGCCCGATGATTTCGGGGGTATCGTAGTGCGTGGTCAGCGCGTGCCAATCCGCCACAAAAAACAGGCACTGGTATTCATGCTGCAACCGTACCCAGTTCTTCAGCACACCGTGGTAGTGCCCCAAGTGCAAGCTTCCGGTGGGTCGCATGCCGGACAAGACGCGATCGACGAACATTGATTTCCTCAATTAACTCCGAATAAACCACCAATATTGAATACCAGCGCCAACAGCCCGATGAATCCGGCTATGAAAGGGAACATGACAGGCCCGAGCACGCCCAGAAACATCAGTGCCAGCAGGATGATCAGGCCGAACGGCTCGATACGCGCGAACTGGTACGCTATCCTGGCAGGCAGCAAGCTTACGGCGATGCGTCCACCGTCCAGCGGTGGCAGCGGCAACAAGTTGAGCACCATGAGTACGGCGTTGACGATAATGCCGCCGCGCGCCATCAACAACCCGGGTTCGGTAAAGTAACTTGGCGGCGTGGCCAGCAACAGCTTGATCATGATTGCCCAGAAGATGGCCATAAGCAGATTTGCGCAGGGCCCGGCCGCAGCCACCCACAGCATGTCGCGTTTGGGATTGCGCAACTGACCAAAATTGACCGGAACCGGTTTCGCCCACCCGAACGCATATTTGCCCTGGCTGGCGACCAGGATCAGCACCGGGACAATTATCGTACCGATGAGATCGATATGGCGTATCGGATTGAGCGTGATGCGACCGGCCTGGTACGCAGTCAGATCGCCGAAATGACGCGCCGCGTAGCCGTGCGCCGCTTCATGCAGGGTGATGGCGAATATCGCCGGAAAGGCATAGAGCGCGACGAGCCGAAGAATGTGCTCGAATTCCATCAGGCAGTCACTCCGAATTGCGCGATGCTGCCCTTGCCACGCCGGATGACCGTGGGTATTTCGCCAGTTAGATCGATGACCGTGGTCATTTCCACCCCGCAGGAGCCGCCATCGAGTACTACGTCGACCTCGTGCTGCAGCCGGTCTCGAACGTCTTCCATGTCGTTCATCGGCATGTCGTCGCCGGGGAGTTGCAGCGTCGTACTCAAGATAGGTTCTCCGAGTTCCAGCAGCAGCGCGCGCACCACGTTGTGATCCGGCACGCGCACGCCGATCGTGTTGCGCTTCGGATTCAACAGCCGCTTTGGAACTTCGCGGGTTGCCTTCAGGATGAAGGTATAGCAACCTGGTGTGGATGCCTTCAGCGCACGGAACTGAATATTGTCCACCATCGCATACTGACCCAGTTCTGATAGATCCCGGCAGACCAGTGTGAAGTGATGGCGCTCATCCACCTGCCGCAGACGACGCATGCGCTCAAGCGCAGACTTGTTGCCCAGTTGGCAGCCTAGCGCGTAACACGAGTCTGTTGGATACACCATCAAGCCGCCGTCGCGTACGATGTCGACTGCGCGCTGGACAAGTCGGGGCTGCGGATTATCCGGATGTACGATGAGGTACTGCGCCATGGAAGCAGCGTCATCTCACGGTGCGCACCCGCGACCACACTGTCGGGCAGCCCGCGGGAAGCCTGGTCACGTCCCCCAGATCAGCCACATTCTTGCCCGGCGCATGGAAATCCGAACCGGACGAAAGCGCGAATCCGAATTGCCTCGCCTGCCGGATCTGTGCCGGGGATGCGATTTGCCCTTCGCCCGTTATCTCAATGGCGTCGCCGCCGCCTTGCGCAAACGCTTCCAACAGGGACTCCAGCTGGCGGGGCGCCAGGCGGTAGCGCGAAGGATGCGCAAGCACTGCCTGGCCTCCGGCAGAATGTATCCAGCTGATGGACGTGCGAAGTTCGGGCCAGCACGGCGAGACATATGCCAGGCGCCCGGCGCCAAGGTAGCGCGTGAACGCATCGCTGGTATTGCGAGCGTGTTTGTGCTCGACGAGAAAGCGGGCGAAATGACTCCGTCCGATTGCGGCCGACTTGCCTGCATGGCGCGCTGCGCCCTGCAGGCTACCCTCAATGCCGGCGGCATCGAGCTGGGCTGCGATGCGCTGGGCCCGCATGCCGCGCGAGCACCGGATCGAGTCCAGTCCGTGTGACAGTTGCGCAGACTGCGCATCGATATCCAGCCCGAGCACATGCACGGTGTGACCGTTCCAGACGGTTGAGATTTCGACGCCGGCAATAACGTGAATCTTGAGTCCCACGCTTGCCTGCTGCGCTTCGGCCACTCCACCAGTATCATCGTGGTCGGTCAAAGCGAGCATGCTGACACCGTTCAAGTCAGCTCGGCGGACCAACTCCGCAGGCGTGAGCACTCCATCGGAAAACGTGGAGTGAGTGTGCAAATCGATGCTCAAGGAGTGAATTACGAGAGGGAATGAATGCACATCATAGCAAAACCGCTTGATTGAAAAAACCTTTAGCAACCGACGAGATGCCCATGGAACCGGACACAGCCTCAGGAGTCGTCGAAAAGAACTTTTTCCCTGGTGACAATGCTCGGATGGGCCGCTACGAAATCCATGGTCGGCGCAGGAGTTCTGCGTCTTGAGGAGCAATCCGATGAGCGACTTCAGCTGGGACTTCCCCTATGCTTCCCGCCGCATGCCGGTGCTCGCCCGCAACGTCGTGGCGACGTCCCAGCCATTGGCCGCTCAGGCTGGATTGCGCATGCTCCTTCTGGGTGGCAATGCGGTTGATGCGGCGATCGCGACGGCGGCAGCATTGACCGTCGTCGAACCGGTCATGAACGGTCTCGGGTCGGACGCTTTTGCGCTGGTGTGGGACGCCAATACGCTGCACGGATTGAATGCATCGGGGCGGTCCCCGCGCGCATGGAAACCGCAACGTTATGCCGGGCGGACGCGCATGCCTACCGAAGGCTGGGACTGCGTGACTATTCCTGGTGTCGTTTCGGCCTGGGCTGCGTTGTCGAGCAGATTCGGCAAGCTTTCCTTTGCCTGCCTGCTTGAGCCGGCCATCGACTATGCGCGCAACGGCTTTCCTGTTTCCCCGGTCGTGGCCATGCAATGGCAATCGCAGATTGCCCGCCTCAAGGATCAGCCGGGCTTTGCTCGGGCCTTCGCCGCCGATGGACTCGCGCCTCGCGCCGGCACGACGTTTCGCTTTCCGGACCAAGCCGACACGCTCGTCGAGATCGCCCGGACGCAGGGAGAATCCTTCTATCGCGGCGCGCTGGCCGAGCGCATGGCCGAATTCAGCGCCGCGTGCGGGGGCGCGCTCGATCGTGAAGATCTTGCCGCTCATGTAGCTGACTGGGTTGAACCCGTCAATCAGACCTACCGCGGTTACCGCGTGCACGAAATTCCGCCCAACGGCCAGGGCATCGCGGCGCTGATGGCGCTAGGGATACTTGAACACTTCGAACTCAGCGAATATGCCGTGGACTCCGTGGAAAGCATGCATCTGCAAGTAGAAGCCATGAAACTCGCCTTCGCCGATACATACCGCTACGTCGCGGATGCGGGAGCGATGCAGGTCCGCGGCCTCGACCTGCTCGATCCTCGCTACCTCAAATCGCGTGCGCAGTTGATTCGTCGCGACCGCGCCGGCGAGGCGGTGGCCGGTGTGCCACCTTCAGGCACGGTCTATCTGACGGCCGCGGATGCCAATGGGATGATGGTCTCGTATATCCAGTCCAATTACATGGGTTTTGGCTCCGGTGTCGTCGTGCCGGGCACGGGTATCAGTTTGCAAAATCGAGGGGCCGCATTCTCATTGCAAGCAGGACATCCAAATGTTGTGGGGGGTGGAAAGCGCCCGTTTCACACCATCATTCCCGGCTTCCTGACGCGCGATGACGAAGCGGTCATGAGCTTTGGGGTGATGGGTGCTGACATGCAGCCGCAAGGACATATGCAGATGGTGGTACGCCTGGTGGATTATTTTCAGAACCCGCAGGCTGCGGCCGATGCGCCCCGGTGGAAAATAATGCTCGACGGAGGACTGCTGCTCGAACATTTCGTTTCCGACGACGTCGCGCGCGGCCTGGCGAACCTTGGCCATCGCGTTGTGCGCGCCGGCGCGGGCAACATGGAATTTGGCGCGGCGCAGCTCATCCTTCGGCTCGACGATGGTTATGTTGCGGCGTCGGAGCCTCGTCGTGACGGCCAGGCGGTCGGCTTCTGAAGGGGCCGCCTAGTTCCTGCGAAGGTCTCGCAGCAGCGCGCCAGATCATCGCCCTGCTTTGACAGCCTGATCTCTAACGGCGGCCAGGGTCGTGCGTGTGGTGATGGCTTCGGGATCGATGCGCAGTTCCAGAAGTGCTGGTTTGCCGCAGGCCATTGCGCGTTCGAAGGCGCCCTCGAATTCTGCGGTCTTTGTGACGATTTCCCCGTGCAGTCCATAAGCTCGAGCCAACGCGGCGAAATCCGGATTTCTAAGCGCGGTTGCGTAAACCCGAGCCGGATATTCCCGCTCTTGGTGCATCCGTATGGTGCCGTACATCTGATTGTTGATGACGATGAACAGCACTGGGAGCTCGTATTGCGCGGCAGTGGCGAGTTCCTGGCCGTTCATGGTGAAGCAGCCATCCCCGGAGAAACTCACCACCACCCGATCGGGATGAACCAGCTTTGCCGCCACGCCGGACGGCACCCCGTAGCCCATCGCGCCATTGGTCGGCGCAAGTTGCGTACGAAAGCCCGTGTACTGGTAAAAGCGCTGCACCCATCCGGAATAGTTTCCCGCGCCGTTGGTCAGGATGGCGTCCTCGGGCAGACGCCGACGCAGAAAAGCCATCACTTCGCCAAGGTCAAGGCTGCCTGGCATCTTGCCGTGTTTCAGATTTGCCAGATACTCGTCCCGTGCACGATGCGTTTCGTTGCGCCAGCGCGTCGAATCGACGGGAGGAAGGTTTGCTGCCAATTTTGCGAATTCCGCCATGCCGGAATTGATCATCAGGTCAGCCTGGTAAACGCGCCCGAGTTCCTCCGGCGAAGGATGCACATGCACCAGACGACGCGAGGAATGCGGGATAGGAAACAACGTGTAACCGCCGCTGGTCATTTCGCCGAGTCGTGCGCCAATGGCAACCACCAGATCGGCCTTGCGCACGCGCTCGGCCAGCGGCGGGTTGATGCCGATGCCCACGTCACCGATGTAATTGGGATGTCGATTGTCCAGCAAGTCCTGCCTGCGAAAACTGCAAGCGGTAGGAAGGTTGTTTGCTTCGACGAATGCGCGAATGTCGTTGCATGCCGCGGCAGACCAGTCGCCTCCGCCGAGTATGACGAGAGGCTGCAGCGACTCCTCGAGCATCTCACGCAGCTTGTCCATGGCGGCCGTGCCCGGATGCGCCTTGACTCTTACATAGGGGCGCGCATCCACGGTCGCCGCGCGGCTGATGAGCATATCCTCCGGCAAAGAGAGCACGACGGGTCCCGGTCTTCCCGAAGTCGCTGTATGGAATGCGTGGCTGATGAATTCGGGAATTCTGTCGGCCCGGTCGATTTGCGCGACCCACTTTGCCATCTGGCCGAACATGCGCCGGTAATCCATCTCCTGAAAAGCTTCACGCTCGACGACGTCGCTGCCGATCTGGCCGATGAACAGGATCATCGGGGTCGAATCCTGATAGGCAGTATGTACGCCTATGCTCGCGTTGGTCGCCCCGGGGCCGCGCGTCACAAAGCAGATCCCGGGACGTCCAGTGAGCTTTCCGTATGCTTCCGCCATGAAGGCGGCGCCTCCCTCCTGCCTGCATACGATCAGCCGCATGGTTTCTCGCGCATCATAGAACGCATTCAATACGTCCAGATAGCTTTCACCCGGCACGCAGAAAGCGGTATCCGTCCCGTGTATACCGAGCTGGTCTACCAGAATGCGGCCCCCGCTCCGGACGGGCGTGTTCTCGTTCATTCAAGCTCTCCTGTCGTCAGCGGTCGATTATACCGATGAGGGGCCAGTCGACCGGATGCGAAGACAAGGTTTTGCCCCGGTTGTTTGGATATAATGAGCCGCACTTCAAAAAATGCCGTTTCAGTAATTTCTAGACTGTACGGAACATAAAAAAAGGGAGGTCTCGTCCATGGTCTGGTCCCAGATCTACGATCCAATGAACAACGCCGTGCTTAGCACGGCTCTTGCCGCCGTTCCGGTGGTGGTTCTTCTTGGCGGGCTCGCCTTTTTACACTTGTCGGCGCACGTGGCGGCCATTCTCGGATTGGCTTCGGCGCTGATCATCGCCATTTTTGTGTATGGAATGCCGGCGAGTATGGCCGGCTGGTCGGCCGTATACGGCGCGGCCTTCGGATTGCTGCCGATCGGCTGGATCGTGCTGAACATCATTTTTTTGTACCAACTGACCAAGGACAAAGGCTACTTCAAGATCCTTCAGGACAGCATCGCCGGCATTACCGAAGATCGGCGCCTGCAGTTGCTGCTGATCGCTTTTGCATTCGGCGCTTTTTTCGAAGGAGCAGCCGGCTTTGGCACGCCGGTGGCAGTGACCGGCGCAATTTTGATCGGGTTGGGGTTTTCGCCATTGGCTGCCTCGGGGCTTTCGCTCATCGCAAACACTGCGCCCGTAGCCTACGGGGCGCTCGGCACGCCAATCATCGCCCTGGCGGCGGTGACGGGCCTGGATCTGTTGCAGTTATCGGGCATGGTTGGCCGCCAGTTGCCATTCTTCTCGCTGCTGGTGCCGTTCTGGCTGATCTGGGCATTCGCCGGGTGGCGTGGCATGAAAGAGATCTGGCCGGCAATCCTCGTGACCGGCGTGACTTTCGCCATCCCTCAATATCTGATTTCCAATTATCACGGCCCGTGGCTGGTGGACGTCGGAGCGGCCATCATATCTATGGCCAGCCTGACGCTATTCCTGCGCGTATGGAAACCCAGGACTATCTGGCGCACCACGGCGCTCAAGGGCAATCATGACGAGGGGACTGCTGCACCGGGAATGGGTTCGATGCAAGTCGTGAAGCATGATCGTGCCACGGTGCTACGTGCCTGGGTACCCTGGATGGTGCTTTCGGTACTGGTGTTCATGTGGGGTGTCCCGCAAGTCAAGATGTTGCTGAATGGGGGCGATGCAAAAGCGAAAGTTGAGTACGCGTGGAATGGTGTGACCAAGATCGACATTCCGATCGAAGGTCTGAACGACAGAGTGGAGAAAGTTCCGCCGGTCGTCGCCAAACCACACACCGAAAAAGCGGTTTACACCCTGAATTGGCTGTCAGCGACCGGAACGGGAATTCTGATTGCAGCGCTGATCGCAGGCCTGTACATGAGATATTCTTTCCGCGAGCTGCTGCGCAAGTATTGGGAAACGATCGTGCTTGTAAGGTATTCCCTGCTGACGATAGCTGCGATGCTCGCGCTGGGATTCACGACTCGCTATTCAGGTACCGATGCCACCATGGGACTGGCTTTTGCGCACACCGGCATCCTCTACCCGTTTTTTGGCGCAATGCTGGGGTGGCTCGGCGTGGCGCTCACAGGTTCGGATACCGCATCAAACGTCTTGTTTGGAGGTTTGCAAAAGATTACGTCCGAGCAACTCGGACTGAACCCGAATCTGATGGCTGCAGCGAACAGTTCAGGGGGAGTAATGGGCAAAATGATCGATGCGCAATCTATCGTTGTGGCCTCGACGGCAACGCGCTGGTACGGCCACGAGGGCGACATCCTGCGTTACGTGTTCGTACACAGCGTCGTGCTCGCGATGCTGGTGGGCGGGCTGGTGATGCTACAGGCCTACGTTTATCCGTTCACGCTGTTACAGATCATGCCGCTGACACCTTAGCGAGGCTTGCGCGGGCTCAAACAAAAAAGCCCACCGTCTGGTGGGCTTTTTATTTCGCAATACTGGCTCTCAGCTGGCGGCTTTTTGCTCTTCTGCCACTGCTTTCATGGAGAGCCGCAACCTGCCTTTTTCGTCGGCCTCGAGCACTTTGACACGCACCGCCTGGCCTTCTTTCAGATGGTCCGCCACGCTGTTGACGCGCTCGTTGGCGATCTGCGAAATGTGCAAGAGTCCGTCCTTGCCCGGCAGCACGCTTACGATTGCGCCGAAGTCCAGAAGCTTCAACACGGTACCGTCGTAAATGCGGCCGACTTCCACTTCTGCCGTGATTTCTTCGATCTTGCGTTTGGCGGCTTCGCCGCCTTCTGAAGATACGCAGGCAATGGTCACGGTGCCGTCGTCATTGATGTCGATGGTCGTGCCTGTCTCTTCGGTGATGGCGCGAATGACCGCACCGCCCTTGCCGATAACGTCGCGAATTTTCTCGGGCTTGATCTTGATCGTGATCATCCGCGGCGCATAGGCGGACAATTCGGACCGCGCACTCGAAAGCGCATCACGCATGATGCCAAGAATGTGCAGGCGACCTTCCTTAGCCTGATTGAGCGCGACATTCATGATCTCTTTCGTAATGCCCTGGATCTTAATGTCCATCTGCAATGCAGTAACACCGTTCTCCGTGCCGGCAACTTTGAAATCCATATCGCCAAGGTGATCTTCGTCACCGAGTATGTCGGTGAGCACGGCAAACCGGTTTCCCTCTTTTATGAGGCCCATTGCGATGCCGGCAACGTGTGCCTTCAGGGGCACGCCAGCATCCATCAGGGCAAGGCAACCTCCACACACGGAGGCCATGGAACTCGATCCATTGGACTCGGTAATCTCCGAAACAACGCGCATGGAATAGGAGAACTCTTCCGGCGCCGGCAATACCGCAAGCAAAGCGCGTTTTGCCAAACGGCCGTGCCCTACTTCCCGGCGTTTTGGCGTACCGACGCGCCCCGTTTCGCCAGTCGAGTAGGGCGGAAAGTTATAGTGCAGCATGAACCGTTCGGTGTACTCGCCCTGCAACGCATCGATTATCTGTTCGTCGCGAGCAGTCCCCAGCGTCGCGACTGCCAATGCCTGCGTCTCGCCGCGGGTAAATAACGAGGAGCCGTGAGCTCGCGGCAGCACGCCTGCCCGAATGGTGATCGGTCGCACGGTGCGCGTATTGCGCCCGTCGATACGCGGTTCACCGTTCAGGATCTGGGTTCGCACGATTTTGGCTTCGATATCTCCGAAAATCGATTTCACCAGGTTGATGTGAGCGGTGTCCGAGCCTTCCGGGGCGACTTCCGCAAGGACTTTTGCGCGCGCGGCATCGATTTTTTCCGTGCGCGCCTGTTTCTGTCGCAACGCGTACGCCTGGCGCAGTTCGCTCTCCGCGATCGTTGCGATGCGCTCGATCATGGCCATGTCTTTCTGTGGCGGTGGCAAATCCCAGATGGGCTTGCCGACTTCATCGGTCAGCTCGTTTATGACGTCGATGACCGCCTGCATTTGCTGATGGCCGTATACAACGGCACCGAGCATGACGTCTTCGGCAAGTTCCATGGCCTCCGATTCGACCATCAATACCGCCTGGCTGGTACCAGCCACGACCAGGTTGAGCCTGGAGGATTTCAACTCGGTGGCAGTAGGATTGAGAACGTATTCACCATTCAGATAGCCCACGCGTGCGGCGCCAATTGGCCCGTCGAAAGGAATGCCCGAAATTGCCAGTGCCGCGGACGCTCCGATCATGGCGGGGATATCGGAATCCACTTCATTGTTCGAGGAAACGACCGTGGCGATGACTTGTACTTCGTTGTAGAAACCTTCGGGGAACAGCGGGCGGATGGGGCGATCGATCAGGCGGGAAGTCAGCACTTCTTTCTCGGACGGTCGTCCTTCGCGCTTGAAGAAGCCGCCGGGAATTTTACCGGCAGCGTAGGTCCGTTCCTGATAGTCCACAGTCAAAGGGAAGAAATCCTGGCCGGGCTTTACGTCTTTTCTCCCGACTACCGTGACCAACACGACCGTGTCGTCCATGTTGACCACAACGGCGCCATGGGCCTGGCGTGCAATCTCGCCTGTCTCGAGCGTCAGAGTGTGGCGCCCGTAGTTGATGGTTTTTCTGGTGGCGTTCAAGAGAGTTCCCTTTGATTGCTGCTGTACCGGTAAGCACTACACTGCGTCCGGCGCGGTTGAATGATACGAAGTGGCGGCACAGATTCGAGCCTCTGTGTCCCAGCATTCTCCGGATCCGTAGCTGTCCCGAGAATGTAAAGAAATGGCGCTGCTCTACTTACGTAGTCCGAGGCGATCAAGGAGGTTGCGATAGCGATCCCGATCCGAACGACGCAGGTAATCGAGCAGTTTACGGCGGCGGCTTACCATCCTCAGCAACCCGCGGCGCGAGTGATGATCCTTTACGTGATCCTTGAAATGGCCCGTAAGATCATTGATCCGCGCAGTCAGCAAAGCGACCTGCACTTCCGGCGAACCGGTATCGGCCGTAGCCCTCTGATGTTCCTGCAGAATCTGAGCCTTTTGGCTCGTCGAAATCGACATTGACCTTGCCTCCGAAAGAAAGGGCGGTATTTTACCTGTGGCTAGTCAAAGTTTCCAAGTCTTTTAGGGGCTTAATTGAGTTGCCCGTGGTAAGCATTCCCCCTGCTCCGCTTGGGAAACCAGACGCTTTGAAATTAATTTTCCTGCGCCGAGACGTTCCCCGATCCCTAAAAACAGGCCGGTTGCATCGTAGAGTCTTACTAAACCGGCACCTCCGTGGATGTCGGAGATTGATACATCGAGTCCGGTGATGAGTCTGCGTCGCGCTTCGTTGTCCAACGTAATCATGGGTAGATTCTCGACCAGGCGGTCCACCGGTAACAGCCGGGCGCTCTTCTGCTCGTCGTTCATGCCATTGAGTTCTTCCAGTCCGATGGCGTCTGCTACGTGCAAATCTCGTATACCCGTGCGGCGCAATTTGAGCAGGTACGCGCCGCATCCCAGAGCCTTGCCGATATCCTCGGCTAGTACCCTGATATACGTACCCTTGCTGCAGTTCACCGAAACGGTAAGTATTTCATCATTATTATTAATTAGATACAAAGAGTTTATTACTATGTTTCGAGCTTCTCTCTGCACTGTTTCGCCCGCGCGTGCGTAGCTGTACAGTGTCCTTCCGTCTTTCTTCAGTGCGCTGTACATCGGCGGAACCTGTTGGTTGGTCCCAACGAAAGACTCCAGCGCGGTCCGCAGATGCAACGCGTCGAAATCCGGGTTGGCATAAGGCTCGATGACGCCTTCAGCATCGCCGGTCGAACTCAGGAAGCCCAGCCGGATGCTCGCCTCGTACGACTTGTCGGCATCGAGCAGTGAATGCGAGAACTTCGTGGCCTCGCCCATGCAGATCGGAAGTAAACCAGTGGCCAACGGATCCAATGTTCCGGTATGACCGGCCTTAGGCCAGCCATACGCCCGGCGTACGCGCTGCAGGGCTGCATTCGAGGAAATCCCCGCAGGCTTGTCGAGCAGCAGAACGCCATGCGTCATCACTTATGCGCGTGCTCGCTGCTGGCAACACCGGATTACACCACGCCGAGGACTATTCATCAGTCTTGCTATCGGCCTGTGATGCAATAGCCTCGTCGATCAAACTCGACAGGCGTACACCGCGTTCGACTGATTCGTCATAAACGAAGTGCAGCTCGGGAACGATGCGAAGCGTCAGCCCTTTCGCAAGCTGCGAGCGCAGGAAGCCAGAGGCGTGTTCGAGTCCTTGGAGCGCCTTAGTCGCAGAATCCCCGCTCGCCAACGTCGTGAAATAAACTTTGGCATGATGGTGATCGCTGCTCATCTCGACTCCCGTGAGCGTGATCATGCCAACCCGGGGGTCCTTGAGTTCGGTCCGAATAAGCTCGGCAAGATCCTTTTGGATTTGCTCCGCAATCCGGCCAAGCCTGGAAGGATTCTTCGCCATTTAATTATCCAAGAACTGCTGCGATGGCTCGCAGCAAGCCCCCGCAGCCAGTCCCTCGAGTTCGGCTTCAGAGGCTGCGAGCGATTTCCACGACTTCGTAGGCTTCGACCTGGTCACCAACTTTTATGTCGTCAAAGTTCTTGATGGACAAACCGCATTCGAATCCAGCCTTGACCTCGCGAACGTCGTCTTTGAAACGCTTCAACGAATCGAGCTCTCCGGAATGCACGACTACATTGTCCCGGAGGATCCGGATCAGCGAACCGCGCCGGATCAGTCCTTCGAGAACGTAACAGCCGGCAACAGTTCCAATTTTGGAAATCTTGAACACTTGCCGGATTTCTACCAATCCGAGAATGTTCTCCTTCTTTTCGGGAGCCAACATCCCGGACAGCGCAGATTTAACCTCATCCACCGCTTCGTAGATGATGTTGTAGTAACGAAGGTCAATGCCATGCGCGGCAACCAGTTTCCTCGCTGTTGCATCGGCTCGCGTATTGAAGCCAATGATGACAGCATTGGATGCCAGTGCAAGATTGACGTCGGATTCGGTTATCGCGCCAACGCCCGCATGCACGATGTTGACCTTGACCTCCGTGGTGGACAGCTTTTCGAGCGACTGGGACAACGCTTCATACGAGCCCTGCACATCGGCCTTGATGATCAGCGACAGCGATTTGGCTTGTCCCGTGGTCATCTGGTCGAATACGCCTTCGAGCTTGGCTGTCTGCTGCTTGGCCAGTTTGACCTCGCGGAACTTGCCTTGGCGGAACAATGCAATTTCCCGAGCTTTACGCTCATCCCCCAGAACTATGACTTCCTCGCCCGCCAACGGAACATCGGATAGGCCTTGGATTTCAACCGGAATGGAAGGACCGCCTTCCTGAATCTGGTGACCGCCCTCGTCTAGCATGGCGCGAACCCGCCCAAACACCGCGCCGGCCAGTACCACATCACCGCGCTTCAGTGTCCCTGATTGCACCAGAATGGTCGCAACGGGACCGCGTCCTTTGTCCAGCCGTGATTCAATGACCACGCCGCGCGCAGGCGCATCCTTCGGCGCCTTCAGTTCCATGACTTCTGCCTGCAGCAGAATGCGCTCGAGCAATTCGTCAATACCTTGCCCCGTTTTCGCCGAAACGTCCTGAAACATCGCATCGCCGCCCCATTCTTCCGGCACCACTTCGTGGCCAGCCAGTTCCTGGCGAATCTTTTCGGGATTGGCTTCGGGCTTGTCAATCTTGTTAACCGCCACAAGGACCGGCACTTTTGCAGCTTTGGCGTGATTGACGGCTTCGAGGGTCTGCGGCATCACGCCGTCATCGGCCGCCACGACCAGAACCACGAGATCTGTGACTTTGGCGCCACGTGCACGCATGGCCGTGAACGCCTCGTGACCGGGGGTATCCAGGAACGTGATCATCCCGCGGGGTGTGGTGACGTGGTAAGCGCCGATGTGCTGGGTGATGCCGCCGGCTTCTCCGCTGGCTACGCGAGTTCGTCGAATGTAGTCGAGCAGCGATGTCTTTCCGTGATCGACATGGCCCATGACGGTCACGACAGGTGCGCGCGTCACGGCCACCACGTCGTGTTTTTCTCCTTCGTCGACCAGGAAGGATTCCGGGTCATCGAGTTTGGCCTGCTTTGCGATATGACCCATCTCCTGCACCACGATCATGGCGGTTTCCTGATCGATGATCTGGTTGATGGTAACCATGCTCCCAAGTTTCATAAGCACCTTGATGACTTCTGCTGCCTTGACCGACATCTTTTGCGCAAGCGCGGCAATTGTGATGGTTTCGGGAACCAGCACTTCGCGCACTACTGGCTCTGGTGCGGTAAACGTTTGCTCCGGACTCGCAGTTTCCGTCTTGTGCCGGCCGCCCCTGCCCGAGCGGGTATGCCAGCTCTGTGCGCCACCTGTGACGTCGCCGCGCGTTTTCAGACCACGACGTTTTGCCGATTCGTCTTTCCAAGCATCGGGCTTCTTGGCGGGTTTGGGCTTCGCAGCTTTCTCATTAGGCTTGGCCGCGGGTTTGTGAAGCGTTCCCTCGGTCGTCGCTTTCTTCGGCTCCTCAACGGGCTTTGCGGCCTCCGCAGCCACGGCAGCTACAGGTTCAGCCATGGGCGGCGCGACCGGTTCGGCATCCTTGGCGGTTTTACGCTTGCGCTGCTGCTTCTGCGCCGCCTCGGCGGTTTGGCGGGCGATCAATTCTGCCTGTTTGCGCGCCTCTTCTTCCCGCAGCGCCGCCTGTTCCGCGTTGAGCGCGGTCGAGGCCGGAGGTGGCGGCGGGGTAATTGCAGTGTCTGAATCCTGGACAGCCGTATCTACCGGTTCAGCGGATATATCCCGTTTGACTAGAACCCTCTTCTTCTTGACTTCAACCTGAATCGTGCGCGCCTTACCGGTACTATCCGATTTCTTGATCTCGGTAGTCTGCTTGCGTGTCAGGGTAATCTTGTTCTTGGTATCTTTTGCGCCATGCACCCGCCGCAGATAATCCAGAAGCTGCGTCTTATCGTGTTCGGTAAGCACCGTGTTCTCGGCAAGTTCTTTGCCGATTCCTGCAGCCTGTAGCTGCTCGAGCAGCATGGTGGATGCTAATCCCAATTCCTTGGCAAACTGAGCGACGTTCATTTGCGCCATAAGTTACCCCTGACTCGCAGCAAACCACGGTGCACGCGCAGTCATGATCAATTGTTTCGCGCGTTCCGCGTCAATCCCGGTCAATTCGATGAGGTCATCTACCGCGAGATCGGCAAGATCTTCTTGCGTAGTGACACCCTTTGCCGCCAGTACTCTCGCCGTTTCATTATCCATTCCGTCAAGGGTCAGCAGATCGCTTGCGACGTTCTCGACATGCTCCTCGCTGGCGATTGCTTCCACCAGAAGGGCATTGCGTGCGCGACTGCGCAACTCGTTGACGGTTTCCTCGTCGAACGATTCGATCTCGAGCATCTCGTTCAACGGCACGTAGGCTACTTCTTCAAGTGTCGTAAAGCCCTCCTGAATGAGAATGTTGGCCACCTCTTCGTCCACATCCAATCTTTCCATGAACACCTTGCGCACCGCGGTGCCTTCTTCGGCATTCTTCTTCTGGGATTCCTCTTCAGTCATTATGTTGAGTTCCCATTGCGTCAATTCACTTGCCAGGCGCACGTTCTGGCCATTTCTGCCAATGGCCTGCGCGAGGTTCTCCTCGTCGACCACGACGTCCATGCTGTGCGATTCTTCATCAACCGTGATCTTGCTTACCTCAGCTGGCGCCAGGGCATTGATCACGAACTGCGCCGGATCAGGCGACCATAGTATGATGTCGACACGTTCGCCAGCGAGCTCAGCGGTAACAGCCTGCACTCGCGATCCGCGCATGCCGACGCACGTGCCGATCGGGTCTATGCGCTGGTCATTCGACTTTACCGCGATTTTTGCGCGCGAACCCGGATCGCGGGCCGCCGCCTTGATCTCAAGCAAGCCTTCTTCGATTTCGGGGACTTCGAGCTCGAAAAGTTTGATCAGAAACTCGGGCACAGTTCGGGAAAGTATCAATTGAGGGCCGCGATTATTGCGATCCACCTTCAAAAGAAAAGCACGCACGCGATCGCCGATGCGCAGGTTTTCCTTGGGGATCATCTGGTCTTTTGGCAAGGCAGCTTCGATACGGCCCGATTCGATGATGGCGTTGCCCCGTTCCATGCGCTTGATCGCGCCCGTGACGATAAACTCCTCGCGCTGCATGAAATCGTTCAGAATCTGTTCGCGTTCCGCATCGCGTATTTTCTGCAATATGACCTGCTTTGCCGTCTGCGCGCCAATGCGGCCGAACTCGACCGGCTCTAGCGGTTCTTCGACGTATTCGCCGACTTGCTTATCGAGTTTCTGTTCTAACGCATCCGTCAAGGCGATTTGCTGCGCCGGCAGTTCGTGTTCATCGTCGATCACGATTTGCCAGCGGCGAAAAGATTTATATTCACCGGTTTCGCGATCAACTTCGACTCGAACGTCTACATCGTCCTTGAAGCGCTTCTTGGTGGCGGAAGCCAAAGCGAGTTCAAGCGCGGCGAAGACAATGTCTTTCTCGACATTTTTCTCGCGTGCAAGTGCGTCTACCAGCATCAACAACTCGCGGCTCATTCCTGTACTCTCCAGTTAAATGTTCGGCACCAGTCGTGCTTTGTCGATGTCGGAGAACGCGATCGATGTCAATTTCCCATCCACTTCGATCGCAATTCCGCCTTCTTCAACTGCCTGCAATTTTCCGACGAATCGCCGTCTTCCATCCATGGGCAGGCGAACCTTAATTTGCACCTGTTCGCCCACAAATCTTGCAAAATCCTGCGGTCTTTTCAAGGGCCGATCGAGTCCAGGCGATGACACTTCCAGCCGGTCGTAATCAACGCCTTCAACCGCGAGCAACCGAGTCAGCTGGTTACTCACCGCCGCACAATCGTCAACACTGATACCGCCGGCTTTGTCGATAAAAATACGCATGAGCCGGCCTCTGTTCGCCAGCTCAAGATCGACCAGTTCATACCCCATCGAACCCACGGTTCTTTCTAGTAGTGCAGTCAGATCCACGAATCGTTTATACAAACAAAAAATGGGCTCGCGGCCCAGTCTTTTTATTAATTTCCAATTTTAGCAAATTAACCGTTTAAATCCAAGACAATGAAAGTACCCAATTTTCCCTGCTCCGCTATTTCCTATTAATTTCATCAAGATTGGATCTTGAGGAAGTTCAATTGACGGCAAATCGCCGCTAGCGGCTGGCCGATGGTGAGCTGATTGTGTCCAAGGCGATTGGCTCAGGGGCGGTGGCCTGCTTTAGTTCCGAGCGCGGTTCATCGCCGGAGCATGCAAAAGGCGCCGGGCTGTGACTAATTTAGTTCCGGCCCGCGTTCCTTAACCTCCAAAGGGGCGCAGGTTAGCCTGCACTAAACCACGCCATGTACGGGCGGGTGGGGGACAGGGGACGCTCTGGCAGTGCAGTGCGTGATCAGGGTTGGGTGCTATGGCGTGTTTTCGTTCCGGCGCAGGTCGCCGCGAGGCCACGCAATAAAGCAAAAAGCCCTGCCCGGAATCCGGGAGGGGCTTCGTGCTTTATGAGGCGCATGGCGGTGACCTACTTTAGTTGCGGCGCGCTGCGCTTAACCTGCAAAGGGCGCAGGTAAGCTTGCACTGAAACACGCCATGTGCTGGCGGGGGAAGGGGTGCGCTCTGGCAGTGCAGCGCGTGATCAGGGTTGGGTGCGATGGCGTGTTTTCGTTCCGGCGCAGGTCACCGCGAGGCCACGCAATAAAGCAAAAAGCCCCTGCCGGGAATCCGGGAGGGGCTTTGTGCTTTATGAGGCGCCTGGCGGTGACCTACTTTCGCGCGGGCAATCCGCACTATCATCGGCGCAGAGTCGTTTCACCGTCCTGTTCGGGATGGGAAGGCGTGGGTCCAACTCGCTATGGCCGCCAAGCAAACTGTTGGGAGGCAGACCGCTGGTCTGCGCCCCGCATTCTTTGGGCGTATGGCTTTAACAATCCGGCAAGAAGTACAACTGGGTTCAAATCGGCAACACAAACAATTTGAAGTCGCCTTGGCTTTTACTCAGTCCTCAGTCCTCTCGAACTCAGTCCTGCTG
>CBDDRM010000124.1:0-4463 GCA_965233135.1 uncultured bacterium
TTCGGCCATGTCGCCGAACTGCTGTTCACCTTCGGCCTCGCCTATGTCATCGAGGAGGTGGTACATCTCATCTGGGGGCGCGCACCGGTCGATTACCGCATTCCGAGCGAACTCGATTTCACGCTGTTCACGATGTATACCACCCAGTATCCGGCGTACCGCGGCTTCATGATGCTGGTCTCGGTGGGCATGCTGCTCGCGTTGTATCTTCTGATCACCCGCACGCGCATCGGCCTGGTGATCCAGGCATCGCTTTCCCATCCCGACATGGTGCAGGCGCTCGGCCATAACGTGCCGCGCGTGTTCATGATGGTGTTCGCGGGTGGCACGGCGCTGGCCGGCCTGGCAGGTGTGATCGGCGGCAATGCCTTCATCACCGAACCCGGCATGGCGGCAGCGGTGGGCAGCATCGTGTTCGTGGTCGTGGTGTTCGGGGGCATGGGCTCCCTCGCCGGCGCCTTTCTCGCTTCGCTGATCATCGGCGCATTGCAGACGTTCTCGGTCGCGTTCGATTATTCCATGCTGGATTTTTTCAGCATGATCGGCGTGGATATCGACCCGGCTTCGCTGTGGGGTGGATTCTGGTCGATCACGATCTCGCAGACCGCGCCGGTATTGCCCTACCTGCTGATGGTCCTGATGCTGATCGTGCGGCCGCGCGGCCTCATGGGGACACGGGAGGGATGATGAAGACGACCCCGGCGATGCCTTTCGCGGGAGCAGACGCATGACGCGTGTCCTGAACACCGGCAGAGTCGTGTTCTGGATGGCAGTCGCGCTCATTTTCATCGCGCTGCCTTACGTGTTTACGCAAAGTTTCGCGCTGTCGATGATGTCCCAGATGGGCATCGCCATTATTTTCGTCCTGTCCTACAACATGCTGCTCGGACAGACCGGTCTGCTGTCGTTCGGCCATGCGGTGTATTTCGGCCTGGGTGCGTTTTTCTGCGCGCATGCGCTGAACTGGATGGGTGAGGGCAAATTCTGGTTTCCGGTCACCCTGGTGCCGCTGATCGGCGGTGCGGCGGGGCTGGTATTCGGTCTGATACTGGGTTTCGTGACCACGCGTCGTGCCGGGACGCCGTTCGCGATGATCTCGCTGGGCATTGCCGAGATGGTGGCGGCGAGCGCGTTGATGTTCACGACGTTTTTCGGCGGCGAAGGCGGCATCGCCACCAATCGCGTCGTCGGCAAGCCTTTCCTGGGCCTGAGTTACGGCCCGCAGATACAGGTTTATTATCTGATTGCCGGATGGTGCCTCGTGACCATGATGGCCATGTTCGCGCTGACGCGCACCCCGCTCGGGCGCATGGCCAACGCGGTGCGCGATAATCCGGAGCGCGCCAAGTTCGTCGGTTATAACCCCACCCGCGTGCGCTGGCTGATGATGTCGCTGGCGAGCTTCTTTGCCGGGATCGCCGGCGGTCTCGCAGCGATCAATTACGAGATCGTCACGGCCGAGACATTGGGACTCGTTGCCTCCGGCAACGTCGTGCTGATGTCGTTCATCGGCGGCATCGGCCACTTCTGGGGCCCGATCATTGGCGCTGTGCTCGTGACCATGCTGCAGTCGATGCTGTCGAACTACACCCAGGCCTGGCTGCTTTATTTCGGATTGTTCTTTCTGGTGATCATCATGTTCTCGCCGGGAGGCATTGCCAATCTGATCGCCCTGCACAAGCCGGTATGGAAAGCAGGCCTGATGCGGCGCCTGGTGCCGTCGTACCTGGTCGCGGCGGCCGCCGGGGCCGTGATGCTGGCCGGATTCTTTGCCTTGATCGAGATGATCTACCACTACGAGGCCAAGGACACTTCCACCAAGGAGTTCTCTTATTTCGGCTTGTTGCTCGACCCGTTGCAGGCGCGCTACTGGATCGCCTGTGCGGTGGTTTTTGCCATCGGGGTTGCGCTCATTTATGGCGTCAAACGCCTGGTCACGCACGCCTGGGAAGAGCTTACGCCCGATCTGCAGAAGAAAGGCATGGTCTAGTCATGGCCGCTCCGGCGCTGCAGCTTCACGACGTGCGCAAGAGCTTCGGGCGCACTGCGATCATCAACGGAGTGAACCTGAGCATCGCCGCGGGCGAACGCCATGCCATCATCGGGCCCAATGGGGCAGGCAAATCGACGCTGTTCAACCTGATCAGCGGGCGCTTTGGCGTGACCTCGGGGCGCATCGAGCTGCACGGGGAGGACATCACCGGGCTCGAGCCGGAGTTCATCAATCGCAAGGGGCTGGCGCGCAGTTTCCAGATCACCAACATTTTTCCGAGAATGTCGGTGTACGAGAACGTGCGCTGCGCGGTTCTGTGGTCGCAGGGTTACCGGTATTCGTTCTGGCACCGGATCGATGCGCTGAAGGGCGTGCGTGAGCGCACCATGGAAATCGTCGAGCGCATCGGCATGACGGATCGCCAGGAGCGCATGGCGGGCGTGTTGACCTACGCGGAGCAGCGCGCACTCGAAATAGGCGTGACCATCGCGGGCGGCGCAAATGTCATACTGCTCGACGAGCCTACCGCCGGCATGAGCCGCAGTGAAACCGACGATGCGGTCGAACTGATCCGCAAAGTCACCGAGGGCCGCACGCTGATCATGGTCGAGCACGACATGAGCGTTGTTTTCAATCTGGCCGACCGCATTTCGGTGCTCGTCTATGGCGAAGTCATCGCCAGCGGCACCCCGCAGGAGATTCGCGGCAACAAGTCGGTCCAGGAAGCCTACCTCGGAACGGAGCAGCACTGATGCTCGAGGTCAAGAACCTGCATGCGTATTACGGCAAGAGCCACATCCTGCACGGCGTGCACCTGCGGGTCGGCGCGGGGGAGATCGTGAGCCTGCTGGGCAGAAATGGCGTGGGCCGTTCCACCACGATCAAATCGGTCATGGGGCAGGTCGATTGCACGGGCTCGGTCAGATTCAAGGATCAGGAAATCCGCGGCGAAAAGACCTATGCGATTGCGCGCCGCGGCCTGGGCTACGTGCCCGAAAGCCGCGATATCTTTCCGTCGCTGACCGTCAAGCAGAACTTGCTGCTGGGCATGAAGGGCTCGCGCCAGCAGGGCCGCTGGAGCATAGACGACATGTACACGCTGTTTCCCCGGCTCAAGGAGCGCGCGGATGCGCCTGCCGGCGTGATGTCCGGCGGCGAGCAGCAGATGCTTACGTTGTGCCGCACCCTGATGGGCGACCCCGATCTGGTCATGATCGACGAACCCACGGAGGGTCTGGCGCCCAAGATCGTGGAGCAGGTCGCGATGCTATTCGAGGAAATCAAGAGTCGTGGCGTGTCGATACTGCTGGTAGAGCAGAAATTGACCATCGCACTCAGAATTTCGCAGCGGCTCTACGTCATGGGCCACGGACAGATCGTGTTCGAAGGCACGCCCGATGATTTGCGCGGGAACGAGGCCGTTCGCAAGGAATGGCTGGAAGTCTGATTTCAATTTGTCACGGGGCTGAAGACGGCACGAGCAGTCACAGCACGGTCGCTTGAGCGTTACGCCAATGCTGTAGCCGCCCGATAGCGCCGTCTCCGGTTCCGTGTTTTCTGCATCCAAAAGGTCACACTATGTCGCTTGTCGAATATCAGAAACAAGGCAGCATCGGCGTCATCACGCTCAATAATCCCCCGGTCAATGCGCTGTCGGTCAACAAGGGTCTGCTGCAAAGCCTGCTCGATGCGCTCAAGGAAGGCGACCACGATCATCATGTGCGCGCCTTCGTGATCATCGGCGGCGGGCGCAATTTCAGCGGTGGCGCGGACATCAGCGAATTCGGCAAGCCGTACGATCCCGGCAAGGCAACGCTCGCCGACGTACTGGCTTATCTCGATACCGTCACCAAACCGGTCGTCGCCGCGGTGTCCGGCCCGACCATGGGCGGCGGCCTCGAACTGGCGCTCGCCTGCCATTACCGTGTGGCACTGACTGGCGCGCAGATCGGCTTGCCCGAAGTAAAACTGGGCATCCTGCCCGGCGCGGGGGGCACGCAGCGCTCGCCGCGCCTGATGGGCGTGCAAAAAGCGCTGGATCTGATGGTGTCCGGCGACCCCGTTTCGAGCGAGCAGGCCAAGGAACTGGGCCTCGTCGATGAAGTCGTCAGCGGCGATTTGCGCGCGGCCGCGATCTCGTACGCCAACCGGTTGTTGAAAGACGGCCAGGGCGTGCGGCGCGCAAGCCAGATGACTGCAACTCTGGATCAACCGGCCGAAGCTTTTTTTGCTGCCGCGCGCGAGCGCACCGCCAAAGCCTGGCGCGGTTATCCGGCACCGCTGGCGATCGTCACCTGTGTGGAGGCGGCCGTTTCGCAACCCTTCGCCAAAGGACTCGTTGTCGAGCGCCAGCAATTCGAGAAGCTGGTGAAGTCCGATGAATCGCGCGCGCTGCGCCACTTGTTCTTTGCCGAGCGGCAGGTCAGCAAGATTCCCGACGTGCCCGAAGATACGCCGGTACGCGCAATCA
>CBDDRM010000125.1:0-11319 GCA_965233135.1 uncultured bacterium
GCCAAGCGGTGTTTGAAAATGATCGAACTCGCCGGGTCTTCCTGTCGCAACGGGCGATGTCCCAACGAAGTGGTACTCGCCGCCGGCGGACAACCAGAAGATCATCACGGCCTGAATATTCGGATTTCTGTCCACCAGCACGATAAATTGCGGCGGCAGGCCCGACAATGCCGAGCTTGCGAGTTCGGCCGCAAGAAAGACGGCATAACGGCGCTGTTCGTCGACGGGCAGTTGCAGCCGCCGATCCACCTGGCGTTCAAACAGCGGGGCGAAGTCGGCGCCTGACTCGAGTTCGAGCGCGCCCGCCGGCAGTACGAGCAATCCAGCCAGAACGACGCCTGT
Organism: uncultured bacterium; assembly: GCA_965233135.1. Classification (GTDB taxonomy): domain Bacteria; phylum Pseudomonadota; class Gammaproteobacteria; order Burkholderiales; family JACQAP01; genus JACQAP01. The sequence goes on from CBDDRM010000125.1 coordinate 343, forward strand.
AACTCTGATCATGGGCACTTCCCGATGGCGCGCGCGACCGCTGCCGCGGGCTAGTGCGGCCCTGTCGTTGCAGGGGGTTTGCACGATCTCCAATATGTCGAACATACAGCCACGCGCCGTCAGCGCATTGAGGCAGATCAAGGATATCTGGCCTCGAATTCCGGCGCATCGTTGATCTGGCTCAAAACGGGCTTACGCCTGCGCACCGCCCTCGCCGATGGCATCTAGCGCTACGCAGTGGCGGGAAACTCGTTGCAACCTGTCACCGAGGGCGCCGCCGCCGGCATCGCGCACGAGTGAGCCACACATTCCGAGTTTCGCTACGCCACCTCAATGTGCCCGCCACTTGGCGGGGGGTGGAGGACGGTCCGGCGCCCCCGCCGTTTCTGACGGCATGTAGCGCCGGAACCATTCTCCGGCGGCACGCGCGACTTGTTCCAGGGCGCCGGACTCCTCGAACAGATGGCTCGCGCCGGCAATGACGATCAATTCGCGGCGACAATGCCTGAGCGCATCGCGCGCCGCCTCGTTCAGTGCGGTGACTTGTTGATCGAGTGCTCCCACGATAAGCAGCACAGGTGCCCTGACCCCTTCGAGTATCTTCTCGCCGGCCAAGTCCGGCCGTCCGCCACGGGACACGACCGCAGTTATGTCCCGCGGCATGGCCGCGGCCACCCGCAACGCGGATGCGGCCCCGGTGCTGGCACCGAAAAGCCCGACCGGCAGCGCGTTCACGAGAGCATGGCCGCGTACGAAGCCTACTGCATGCCCCAGCCGGCTCGCCAGCAGGTCGATGTCAAAGCGACGCTCGTAGTCGAGGTCCTCATTTTCGGTGAGCAAATCGAGCAACAATGTCGCGAAGCCAAGCTCGTGCAGGGCGGCGGCGACGAACCGATTGCGCGGCGAGAAGCGCCCCGAACCGCTGCCATGGGAGAACACGACCACGCCGGCGGCGCGCGGGGGCACGACGAGCTGCCCTTCGAGCGTCACCGCGCCGGCTGCGATCGCGACAGGCAGTTCGCGATTCGCGCCACTCATTGCGTGCGAGCAGCGTGCTTGCTCGGCTGTTGCGAGAGCAAAGCGACCACCTCCTCGTCTTCCACCTGCGGAAAGTCGCGGTAGAACTGGCCGACCGCGAAGAAAGTATCGGGCGCGGCCAGGCACAACACTTCGTCGGCCAGTGGCCGGACGAGCTCCAGGCTTGCCGGCGGCGCGACCGGCACCGCGCAGACCAGGCGCTGCGGCTGCTTCGCGCGCGCTGCATGCAGGGCCGCAATCATGCTTGCGCCGGTCGCCAGTCCATCATCCACGACGATCACGAGGCGGCCTTTAGGGTCGATCGGCGGCCGGGCTGGCGTGTATTGCGCGCGACGTTTGCGCAGGGTCGCAAGCTGGAACTGCCGCTCGCGCTCGAGGTACGCCGAGTGCGCGCCCGTGCGTTCGGCGAAGTCGGCAACATAGGTCCAACCCGATTCGTCGACAGCGCCTACGGCAAGCTCCGGGCTGGATGGCGCACGTAGTTTGCGCACCAGAACCACATCCAGCTCGCCTTCCAGTTCGTCGGCGAGCAGCCGTCCCATGGCGACCGCACCGCGCGGAATCGCCAGGACCAGCGGATTGCGGCCGCGATAAGAATCCAGGGCGTTTGCCAGCTGCCGCGCCGCGTCTGCGCGAGATGCAAAGAAAGGTTTCATGATGTCCATCATCCTTCTGACCGGCCGCCTGCGCCTTCGCGCGAGATCAGTTCTCGCGCCCGTCGCGCCCAACAAGCGGGAAGTAGCGGGCGAAGGCACGCCCGGGCGGCCTTCATGGTGCGTCGATGTTGAGAACCGCGGCGCCGGTGAGCATGCCGGCGCGCAACGCATGAAGCGCGCGATTTGCTGTCGAGAGCGTATACGGCACGGCCGTTACGCGCACAGGCACGACTGGTGCAATCGCCAGAAATGCCTCGCCATCGGCACGAGTCAGGTTGGCTACTGAAACGATACGCCGCTCGCCCCACAGCAGCGCATAGGCGAACGAGGGAATGTCGCTCATATGGATGCCTGCGCATATGACGATGCCGCCTTTGCATATCCCCTGCAAGGCCCTCGGAACCAGCGCACCGACCGGGGCGAACAGAATGGCCGCATCGAGCGCCACGGGCGCTTTTTCGTCGCTGCCGCCGGCCCAGCACGCGCCCAGGCTTCGGGCAAATTCCTGCGCCCGGACATCGGCTTCGCGCGTGAACGCAAAAATTTCGCGTCCTTCGTAACGCGCGACCTGGGTGATGATATGCGCGGCAGTGCCAAAGCCGTAGAGCCCGATGCGACGGCCATCGCCGGCGGCGCGCAACGCGCGGTAGCCGATCAATCCCGCGCACAACAAGGGTGCAGCCTCGACGTCGGCGTACGCCGGAGGTACGTGCAGGCAATAACGCGCGTCGGCAACCATGTATTCCGCATAGCCGCCATCGATCGTATAGCCGGTAAACCGCGCCATCTCGCACAGGTTCTCGCGACCGCTTTGGCAATACGCGCAAGCGCCGCAGGTCCATGCCAGCCAGGGAACGCCGACACGCTCTCCCAAGGCGAAATTGCTGACTCCTGGACCCAGCGCCGCCACGGTTCCCACCACCTCATGACCGGGAACGACCCGTGGTTTGGCATGGGACAGTTCGCCATCGACGATGTGAAGATCGGTGCGACATACGCCGCAGGCCCCCACCTTGATCAGCAGCTCATGATCGCCCGCGACGGGCATGTCAAGCGTGCGTAGCGCCAACGGTTTGCCGGGCGCTTCGAATTGCATGGCCCGCATTGCAAAGGATCAGCTCGCCAAGCGGGTCTCAGCACGCGCGGCGTTGCTGTCAGTCACGCGAGGCGCCGTCGGCAGGGCGATACGCTCGACCTCGCAACCCATGACCCGTATCGCCGTCTCGAACTGCGCCGGGCGAACCCTGTGTGCATCGTAGGTTACCGTCACCCAGGGGTCATCCGGCACTATTCCGACGCGCTCCACGCCACGAATACACTCCAGCGCGCTTCGCACCCCTCTTACCGTCCCGCTTGCCCCCAGGCCATTCACCTCGATCTGCACGGTTTGCATCCTGGTCTGCATGTTTCGGCGTCCTTTCTTCATGATTTTCAGATATGACCCTGAGGTCTGCGCATCGAACCCTCATCGGCAAATCAGAACAGGAATTGTGCTTTGCGTACGCGCTTTGTCGGTGTCGCTGGCGAGCACGGCACCCTTGAAAGCGGAAAGGGTAGAGACTTTTGTTGCCCTTTCCTGTCCGCACGACGCTACCGATCGCTGCCGCGCGAAAGCGCTACAACGTCAGGGCTCACTGAACGGTGATCTGCCTGGTCTTCGCTCCGGTCTTTGTGGGCAGCGTCAGCTCCAATACGCCATCGCTGTACTTGGCGTTGGCTGCCTTCTCGTCGACGTCCTGCCCGAGGCTGAAGCTGCGATAGACATTGCCGTAGTAGCATTCGCTGCGGATCACGCGGTCGCCTTCCTTCTCTTCCTTTTCCTTCTTCACCTCGGCGCTGATCGAGACCTTATCGCCCTCGATATCCACCTTGATGTCTTCCTTTTTCACGCCCGGAATTTCCGCACGCACGATATAGCCGCCGTTTCTTTCCTTGACGTCCATTTTGATTTGCGGAACTTCCTGCTCCAGGCGCACCGGTCGCAGCATGAAACCCTTGAATAAATCTTCCAGGTCGCCGAACGGGTCGTATCTTGTGACGTTTGCCATGAAATGCTCTCCTCTATGTTGGATGTCTAACGGTGAATGCCTGCGCCTCGGCCACGCCTGTGCTGCCTTTAGATGCCACCGCCTCGACTGAAGCGTTCGCGCAACTCCGACTCGGCCTCATACCAGTCCTGCTCCGCCATGCCGCCTTCGAACCCCCGCTTCTCCGCGCGGTAGTAGGCGGCCGTTGCGATCATTTCCTGCCAATCATGAGTGTCGGTGCTCGCTTTGACGGGCTTGCGCGCTTCACTGGCAGGCGTTAGTGTTTCCACGGGCTTTGACTGTGCCATATTCATCTAACGGGCTCCTTCCTCGTCTGTCGCTTCTCGCGATTTATCAAGTATTGCGCAACGCTCTGCAGTGGCTGTTGATGCACGTCAATGTTTCTCTCATCAACGCCGACAGGCCAGTCCGTAGCACCTGGCTGGCCCGGATTCGGACGCGTCCTTGATCTGGCGCAAACCAGCCCTGCGCAGTGGGGCGGAACATTATTTGTATGCGTAACGAAGCTCAGCGGGCAGTCTTCAGCAGACCCCGTGGAATTGTTGTGGGTGGGGCGCTTGCGGGCCTCGCGGTGCTGCTTGCCCGAATGCCTTCCGGGGGCTTACGCCGAGAGGCGACGCAGCACGCGGCAAGATGGCCTGTCAACGGCCGTGCAAGCGCTGCCATGGAGCTACCAGCACCGCGACCTGCATCAGGTTGCTTCTCGCCGGCCTTGTCGGGCGCGGGGCGGGCACGATGGCTGGCACGCCCTGTGGCAAAAATCTGTATGAAGCAGGCCTGATTTGGGACGAAGCAACGCTGGATCGCTGCCGTTTCCGGAAGAGGTCTCGCGCTAACCTGGAGGATCACGACATGTTCAATTCACCATTGCATTTCTGTCCTGTATGCAAGCAGCATGTGGCGCTCGATCAGAGCAAGCGCGAGTGCGCGACCGAGCATGGCTGCGAGGCCCAATGTCCGCTCGCGCACGTGTTTTCCGGGCAAGACCCCGCGGCCGCACCCGGCATCGCCGGGGATGTCCTTGCGGCCATGGCGCAATCCGGCACACCGACATCCAAACGCTGACCCTTTGGCGCCGTCGTTCAGTGCCGGTAGGTCTGCGTGACATACCGGCGCGTCATGCGGTGGCTGTTGAATGCCACTGCGTTTTTTTCTGCATGACCAACGCGCGACGCGATCCGGTGTGGCAACCAGCACGAACAGGCGGCCGTTGTGTTGGCATGCCTCTTACGCTTCGGTCTCGACAGCGCCGCCGGCCGTCCGAAAACGCTCCCGCAACTCGGATTCCGCTGCGTACCAGTCCTCGTCCGCGGAGCCTTCGTCAAAGCCGCGCGCCTGCGCAAGGTAGTAGGCATGGGTTGCGACCATGTCTTCCCATTCGGCACTGCTGAATTCAGTGCGCGGATCTTCGCTGGTGGCGGGTTGCGGGGACGCATTGGAGGCCGTGCGTTTTGGCAGGTGCCGGACTTTGCCTGAACCGCTATTCCTGCCACCGGTCTTTCGGTTTGAAATGGCTATCATTTGCGAACCTCCGACATGTGTTGTTTCTCGTTGCTCGCGTCAGTGCAGCTGACGCCCAATTGTCAGAGCTTGCTTCACGGCATTGTTTGATGCATGTCAATCCCCCAAGCGATGCTGGGCGTTATATTGAATAAAGGTTTTATTCAATCGCCTGTTTATCCGGAGACAACATGATGCGTGTTTTCCCTGCGGCCCTTTCGCCTGCCAGCGCGATGCTCCGCTTGTGTCTGCTTGGCGCCATGGGACTTACCTCGCCCGAGGCTTCAACCCAGGATAACGCTGCGGTTGCAGACTTGAATCGAGGCCGAGCCCTCTATGGCGCATCCTGCGATGCCTGTCACACGCAGAATATTCACTGGCGCGACAAAGGTCTGGTCACGTCGTGGGCCAGTCTGGTCAATGAAGTTAAACGCTGGCAAAGCAATTCCGGTCAACGCTGGAAGCAGGACGAGATCAACGACGTTGCGGCCTATCTCAATGAGCGCTTCTATCGGCTGCCCTGTCCACCGGCCGCATGCATGGAAAAGCAGGCCGCAGTGCTCCCCATACCGCCGCGCCAGGAATCGAGGTAAAGGAGGAAGCCATGGCCCTGGACCGTGATCAGCTGCGACAACTGCGAGGTCTCATCGAAAGACGCTGCCAGGCGCTGAACCTCGAAGTCCAGGTCGATGTCAGTCGTGCGCGCGGCGACACTGACTTGTTCAACGAACTGGCCAGGGAGGGGGCGGATATGGCGGACCAGGCGGCGCTCAAACAACTGGTGCGCGTCGACGATGCGGAGTTGTCGCGCGATCTGGACGAACTGGCGTTGATGCAGGCCGCCCGCTCGCGTCTGGAAGCGGGCACGTACGGCCAATGTGCCGACTGCCAGCGGAATATTTCGTACGAGAGGTTACGCGCTCAACCGGCCGCCTTGCGATGCCTGGACTGCCAACGCGCAGTCGAACAGTCGAGCGCACGGCCCAGCGGACCACGGGGGTAACGCGTCATATCGGCTTTGACCGATGCCACATCACGGCCGGCCTCCCTCCATTCAACGGACGTCCTCCGGAACGCTATTGTTGTTCTCGCCTCGCGTGGTCGCAAGCGCTATCGGCAGTCGCACGGTAAACTCGCTGCCCTTTCCCGGCCCTTCGCTTGCGACTTCGATCGTACCCTGGTGCAGCTCGACAATCTCCTTGACGATCGCCAGGCCCATTCCCAATCCACCAAAGTGCTGGTCGCTTCCCTGCTCAAACATCGTGAAAATGGAGCGCAGTTTACGGGCATCGATGCCGGCGCCGTTATCCTTGATGGCGATCACCGCGGATTGACCATCCCGCGCCAGGCTCAGCACGATCTCTCCACCCTCCGGTGTAAAGCGGGCTGCGTTGCATAGCAGATTCGTCAGCGCCTGGGATAATCGCATCGGATCGGCATCCAGCAGGATCTTCTGCGCGGACATCATTGTCCGCAACGTGTGCCCGCGGCTGTTGATGTAAGGAAGGCTGGCATCCACGGCATCTCTGATGCATTCCGACACCTCTACCTGGCGTTTTCGCACCTCGAGCTTCTTCAGACTCATCCGAGCGACATCCATGGCGTCATCGACGAGTCGCGAAACGTGCGCAGCCTGTCGTTCGACGACATCGAGCGCCCGCGTGGCTTCGCTCGATGATTCGCAATAATCCCTGAGTACCGGAAGCGCGTACGCGATGGCGGATAGCGGATTGCGCAGTTCGTGCGTCAGCATCGCCAGGTACTCGGTCTTGCGCATTGAAGCGTTGGTCAGCGCAGTGTTGGCGGTTTTCAGGGCGCCCAGTTCGTCGAGCATTTGAATGGACATTGCCGCAAATTCCGCGAGGCGCATCATGAGACGCAGATCCTCCCTGTCGAATTGCTTGTCTTCGCCATGAGCCACCGCCCAGAGCGTTCCGATAGGCCGATCATCGCGACGAAAGGGAACCAGAAGCAGTTCGGCGATCGGTGCGTGCAGTTTATCCAGTTCCCGATAATAGCGCGTCGGGCGCGTCATCAGCAGCGGGCAATCGCGCTCCAGGGCCACGCGGCTCGGGCTGCTTTCGTACGGGATGGTTTGACCAAGATAGGCCTTGAACTCCCCCGCGGTCGCGTGCCAGCGGAATACCTTCCGGCCATCCAGTTCTTCGGCAATGCTGAGCCCCGCCGAATGCGCATGCGTAAGCGTCAGCACGGCCTCCGCCAGCAATTGGGGGACGCTCTTGGGTAAGCCTCGGGCAGCCGAGGCAAGGCAACTCAGCGCATCGCTCTCCGCCTCGTAGTCCGGCTCGTGGGAGATGCGCCGCTCAAGCGCAGACGTAGCGATAATGTCATCGAGCGAAGGGGTCATGTTATTCATAGCGCCCGCATAACTGTCTTCTGACCCTTGCGTTTTCGGCTCACGGCAAGGCGTCCTGACAGGCGAAGGCGATTCCGGCATTGATGAAGAAATTGTTTTCTCCCAGACAAACGCGACACGACAGTCAAACAAAGTCTGCGCAAGTGCCGGATATACTCGTTGACGAAAATAAAGTTTTCCGGACGGAATCGCAAGTGACGTGCCCTTGCGTGGTTTTTTACGTTATCCGCAGCATTTGTCAAATCTACCAACTGATAGATTCGCTGATTTCGAACTGGGTGATGAACCCGGTCAAAAAGACCGGCAGGTTACTCGGCTGGAAAAGCAATGCATTGTGACCAAAGCAGTTGGACTGCTCTGCGACAACACGCTCATGTGTCATATGCATATGACGAAATAATAGTAAGCACCTTGCGCCGGTTGCACGCCACCCCTCGATCCCGCCGCCCAAAGGGCGTTTGACACATCGCGTGCACGCGACCCGGCGTCACCGGATTACCAATACCGGAATCTTGCAATGCGTAAGCACCTTGTTGGTTTCGCTTCCCAGGATCAGCCCGCGGACGCCCCTGGCGCCGTGCGAAGCCATCACGATGAGGTCGCAGCCTGCCTTCCTTGCCGCATGGATGATGGCCTCGTAGGGGTGCGAAGCGGATTCGGAGAGCACTGTGCAGCCGACGCCTGCCTTCGCCGCCGCCGCTTCCACCTTCTGCAGAATCCGCTGAGCCCGCTTCGCTTGTTCCGCTTTCCACATTTCCGGGGTAAGCGTCGCTGCGGCCAGCGCATATTCGGGAAACGGTAGGGCGGGATACACTGCGGTCGCATGAAATCCGGTCAGTCTTGCTCCAAGTTTTTTTGCCAGCTTTATCGAAGAAGCAATCGCTTTATTGGCAGGCTTGTGCCCGTCGGTCGCGACTAGTATGTGCCTGAACATGAGTTCCCCTTTCATCGATGACCCGCTACCCCCGGTTGCTGCGCTTCGAACTCAGGGGCATGCAATCGGCGATACGGCAGTCTGCACAGCTCGCGGGAGCCTATCGGTAGACCAGTACCGGCCACTTGCTGTGGGTGAGAACCTTGCTGGTTTCGCTGCCCATGAGCATGGCGCGGATTCCCCGGCGGCCGTGCGAAGCCATCACGATCAGGTCGCAGCGTCCCTTGGCGGCGGCGGCCAGGATTGCGCGAAACGTATCGACATGTGCGCCATGACGGACGTTACACTCGACACCCGCCCTGCGCGCCCTGGCCTGCGCTTTGTTCAAAATACCCAGCGCCTGCCGTTCCTGATGTTCTCTCCACTGGCGCGGCGTCACTGAACCGGCGACGAGCGCATATTCACCGGTGACGTTGACGGGATACTCCCGGGTCGCGTGAAACGCCGTAAGTTTGGCCCCGCATTCGCCCGCGAGTCGTATGGCAGCAGTGACCGCTTTATCGGAAAGCCGTGACCCGTCCGTGCAAACCAAGATGTTCTTGAACACCGCATCCTCCGGTCGCCTGTCGATGATCTGCAGTATGTGTCGATACGGGCGAGATGCGCATTGATGCAGATCAATAACAAGTCCTGCATGGGAGGTTGCGCGCATGGCCCGGGCTTCACACCACACCTTCAGTGCGAGGTGCAATGTTGCCGGGCGAGTGCGATTAGCAGGTATCCGCGCCGGACTCTTGCGCGCCTTCCATCCGATCGTGCGACAGAATATACGCAACGCCCCGCTGTTTGGCCCGGTACATGTTTCGATCGGCCAGCGAAACCAGCGTCTCCTCGCTGGCGCCATCGCGCGGATACATGGCCGCACCCACATTGACGCCGATCGTCGCCGATATGCCGTCGACCTTGAAGGGTTGCTCGATGCTGGACACGACGGCGGCCGAGCGCGCGGCTACCAGGTCCGGATCCGCTACTTTGTCGAGCAAAATTACAAACTCGTCGCCGCCGTAGCGGATCGCAACGTCGTTCGCGCGCACCAGGCCTTGTAATCGTTTCGCCACCAGACGCAACACCTCATCGCCAGACTGATGGCCGCGCTCGTCGTTAAAGCGCTTGAACTTGCTCAGATCGAGGAACAGCAGCGCGAAGGGTCTGCGCGCGGTCAATCTCGTTTGCAGACAACTCGAAAGATGAAGTCGATTGCCCAATCCGGTAAGCGTATCCGTTTCGGCCTGGGTAATCGCAGCACGGAGCTGATCGCGCACGACCGCGGCATCTCGCACGACTGCCACGGAGTAGCGTCCATCGTCCAGCTCGATATTCGCGATCGAGATCGAAACGGGCAATTCCTGGCCGGCCTTGCTCAGCGCGTACAGCACAGGCCGCGTGCCCATCGCTCCGGGCCGGCCGTTTTCGAGGAATCTGCGCTGGTGTTCTTCATGTCGGGCTCGCAAAGGGTGGGGAATCAGACAGGTGTGCGGGCGGCCTGACAATTCGTCTGCGCGATAGCCGAGCACGCGGAACACGGCCGCGTTGGCGAAGGCAATGCGCCCCAGCCCGTCCACCACGAGTACGGCATCCGGCAGGACGTCGAACAGATCCGCCATCTGGCGCAGACTACTGGTCATGACGAGTGGCAATGCCTTCGGCGGCACACGCGACGGGCGCCGAAGGTTGCTACGGCCGGCAGCGAAACCGGGGCTTGAATTACCTGCATTTGCGTATCGCTCAGGATCGGGTCGGAGCGCTTTGGCGGGGTTCGGCCTGTGCAAGATCGTCGCGTTTGCGCAGATACTCATCGCGATCGACTTCGCCTCGCGCATAGGCTTGATCGAGCAGTTCGCGCGCAAGCGGCTGCGCCGGCGCGTCGGGCTTCCTCAAAGCCAGATAGAGAAAGACAAACGGCACTGTCCAGCCCGTAAGCAGGACCAGCCACCAAACCGACATCCACTCCCCCATGTCGTGCATGCATTTCCTTCCGCAGAGTCTGTTCGCCAGGCGCAACCTTGAACCTTGCGCCCCATTGTCCCTGCATGATGGGCCCGCACCCGCATCGCTGCATTGACGTACGTCAATCGCGCATATGTCGCCCGTTGTGATGGATGGCGCTTGCATGCGGTTGATCCCCTGGTGCATCCAGCCTGGCGCGCGGCGGCTCAACTTCGTATTCTCCGGGTCCGCTGCTGCACCGCGACGCATCGCAGCGGCGGTGCGGCGGCGTGCGTTTGTCTCAGATCAAGCGGCGGCCGCAGAGAGTCAGCCCCCCCTGCGGGTGCGCAAGCTGATGGCCTTTTCGAGCTTCGTGATTTCCGACCACACTATGACGGCAGAAGCGGCAAGCGCACACCAAGCCAGATCGGACAGGGAAAGCGCTGCGAACTTGAACATGTGCTGCATCGGCGGGACGTACAACGCCAGGGCGAGACC
>CBDDRM010000126.1:0-29013 GCA_965233135.1 uncultured bacterium
CTCCACAACCAACCGAGGTTGTATGCCGGTCCGCACGTCGGCAGTTGGCGGCAACCGCGGGCGGTCGCATCCCGCAAGCGGGCCCCTGCTTCCTGCTCATGCCGCTGCCTCCACAACCAACCGAGGTTGTATGCCGGTCCGCACGTCGGCAGTTGGCGGCAACCGCGGGCGGTCGCATCCCGCGAGCGGGCCCCTGCTTCCTGCTCATGCCGCTGCCTCCACAACCAGCGACACATGCGAGGACAATACCCCTCCGTCGCCGTGCAACAGGGCGAGGCTGGCGTTGTTTGACTGCCGGTTTTCCGCCCGCTGCGTAAGCTGCCGGTGGGTCTCCACCAGATGCGCCATGGCGCCGCCGACGCCGCAATGACCGTACGAAAGCAGCCCGCCGTGGGTGTTCAGCGGCACCGCCCCGTCGTGATTGAAGCGCCCTTCACGCGCGACCCGGCCCGCCGCCCCGCGCGGCGCCAGCCCGATTTCCTCGAGCAGGATCGTCAGCGTGATGGTGAAACTGTCATAGATCGCGGCGTAGTTCATGTCCTCCAGCTTGCGCCCGGACATCGCGAGCGCTTTGCCCACCGACGATGCCGCCCCGAACTGCGTCAGGCTCGGCGCGGCGCTGATGTGCTGGTGGGTGTGCGCCTGACCAGTACCGCGCACGCGTACGTGGAAATCGTTGGTCCGCGCGCGGCTGACGATGAAAGCGGCCCCGCCATCGGACACGGGGCAGCAGTCGAGCAGTTTGAGCGGCGAGGCGATGGGCTTCGAGCCCAGAACGGCCGCTATCGACGTCGGTTCCCGGAACTGCGCCCCGGGATGCAGGCAGGCGTGCCGGCGCATGAGTACGGCAAGCTCCGCCAGGTCGGTTTCCGTGGTGCCATACTCACTCATGTAGCGCGAGGCCAAAAGCCCGTAATAAGCGGGAATGGTAGCCCCCAGGGGCACCTCATAAACCGGATGCCCGACCTGCGCCAGGGTCTGAATCGCGGAATCTCGGCTTTGCCCGGTAAGCCGGTTCTCGCCCGCGACCACGAGGATGTTTTTCGCCACACCGGATTCGACCAAATGATGCGCCAGCATTGCCATGGCGAAACCGGTTGCACCGCCGAGCTGGATCGCATGCGCGTATTCGGGCCTGAGGCCGAAGTGTTCAGCGAACACGGTCGACAGCATCAGGTGCGGCATCGTCGTCGAATAACCGCAAACCAGGCCGTCGATGTCCCGCCGTGCGAGCTGCGCATCGGCCAGCGCAGCCGTGGCCGCCTCGCTCATCAGATCGAGCGTGACCTTGCCCGGGTGCTTGCCGTAAGGCGTCAGGCCGACGCCCGTGATGAAAGACAACGGATTCTCCTGGCCGTGAGTATCGTGAATGCGGTTTAGAGGAAGGGCCCCAAAGATAAATCGACGTTTTCGCCGTTTACGGCATTCACGGTATTCACGACATTCACGGGATTCACGGCCCTGCTCATGTTCTCCTCGGATTGGCCACGATGTCCGCCTCACGCTTGAGCAGTTCGACCAGTTGCTCGGTGCGCGAAGAAAGCCGATCGGAAAGTGCGGCGATGCTGAGTGCGGCGACTGGCGTTCCGTCCGCCCCGAAAATCGGTACGCCGATGGCACCCATGCGGTCGACCAGCATGTTCAGGAACACGGTGTAGCCGCGTTCGCGGCAGCGCGCGATCTCGTTTCTGAGCCAGGTCATGCTGACTTTGGGAAATTGCGGCAGGCGCTGTTCGACGATGGGCAAGATAGCTTCGATCTCGGCGTCCGATTGCCACGCCAGCAGGGCCATCGCGCCCGCGCCAATGCCCAAGGGGCGCCTGCTGCCGATATCCAGGTAATTCGCGCGGATAGGGAAGGAGCCGACTTCGCGATCCACGCATACCGACTCGGTGCCGCCACTGCGCACCGATAAGAGCACGGAATCTTCCGAGATGGCGGCCAGGCGCACCAGACAAGGCCGGGCGCGCACCCGCAGGTCGTCGCGATCCCGCAGCGCCGCGGCCAGTATGAACACTTCCTTGCCCAGGGAGTAGGTCTTGGTCTTCTCGTCGCGCTTGACGAACCCTTCGCGGCACAGCACTTCGAGGATGCGCAGGGTAGTTACCTTGTTGAGGCCGGCCTGGCCGGCAATTTCGGAGAGTCGGTTGACTCTGGGCTCGGTCAGGGAGCGCAGGATGCGGCACGATTTCTGTACGGAGTTGATTGCGGATGCTCTGGTGGGCATGGCGAGCTCCCTGATCGGTAGGTTAAACAGTGGCGACCGGCGTTGCTGGCGATCCTACCGCGCCGGGCAGGCGCAAAGGGGGCGCTGTCAGCAGAAAGCGGGAGCGTTTGTGCTCGCGCAGCCACTGAGCCAGCGGGGTCAGATGCCAGATCTCGCCGAGATTCACGCCCAGCTTGAACAGGCAATGCTCGTGCAACGGAAGCGTAGCGCAGATCCCCGTATGGCTGGTGGCGGGATGCGCTTCCACAGCGTAATTGTCCGCGATCAGCGCGGCCAGTCCCGAGTCGGTGATCCATTGCAAAAGCTTCTGGTCGCGCCCGTCCAGCGCGGCGCAGGAATGCTCCAGCTTCTGCTGATTCGGCTGTTTGTTCATCTCCAGAATCATCTGCGCGAAGCCCGTGTGCAGGCAGACCATGTCGCCCTTTTCGACGACGACCTTGTCTTCGTCGAGTATGCGCATGAGCTGGTCATAGCCCACGGCCACGCCCTCGCGGCCGAAGTGCGCATGCAGGTCGATCATGACCCCGCGCCCCTGGACGCACTTCAGCGCCATGTTCTCAACGCCAAGCGCATGCACCGCGGTAGTGGTCTTGGCCGGCACCGTGCCGATCGCGCCGGCGTCGTCCGGATCGGTGGGGCCGGAAATCTCCTTGCCCGCGCGATAGCCATTATAGAAAACCGGTTCCGGCTTGCCGTCCCCGTCGGCATCGAACAACTGGCCGACGTGGGCCAGGCTGTCCCACTGCGTAGAATATTGCAGGTGCAGGATCACCGCGTCATCGTTGATGACATCGGTGGCCTCCGGATTATCGCGTTGGACAACGTAGACCATGTTAGGACGCCCATTGCGCAACGTCGGCCGCAGGATCGGCGGGTGGCGGCGCGGATTCAGCACATTTCCGCCGGGATAATCGAGCGGCAGGCTCAGGCAGAACACCAGGCCTTCCTTCACCTCGGAGATACCCTGCTTCACCTTTTCCGGCGTCAGCAGGTTCAGCCTGCCAAGCTGATCGTCCGGCCCGAAATCGCCCCAGTTTGAGCCCTTCGGCCGGTTTTTCCAGCGCGTCGATGCGGTCACCGTCTATTCTCCTTTATCGTTCTAGTTTTTTGTCATGATGCGGCTTGGTTCCGGGCGTCGCCGTGCCCGCCGAGATAAGTCTGATGCAATACGTCGCTCGCCTGGATTTCCTTCGGCGTGCCCGCGGCGGCGACGCGCCCGGTTTCCACCAGATAGCAATAATTCGCGTGGCGCAATGCTTTCTCGACCAGTTGCTCAACCAGCAAGATCGCCATGCCGCCTTTGCAAAGTTCGGCGGCCACGGCAAGTATCCGATCGATGACCATTGGGGCCAGCCCTGCCGAGGGCTCATCGAGGATCAATAAGCGCGGCTCGCCGATCACCCCCTGGGCGACCGCGAGTATTTGTTGCTGCCCGCCGGACAGGCGCGAGGCGGGATCGCCGCGCTTTTCGCCCAATTCGGGGAATAGCTCATAGATGCGGGCAAGCTTGCCGCGATCTCCGTGGGCACTGCGCGCATAGGTTCCGATCAACAGGTTGTCCTCCACGGAGAGCGTGGTGAACACCCGATGGCCTTCGAGCACCTGGACCACGCCCGCTCGCACGATGTTACGCGGGGTCGCATCGGCCAGGTCGCGCCCGTCGAACTCGATGCGGCCGGATTTGCGTGGGATCAGTCCCGAGATCGCGTGCAGCGTGGTGCTTTTGCCAGCGCCGTTGCGGCCCAGCATGACCACGAATTCGCCGTGGCGCACCTCGATCGAGAGTCCGTGCACAACCGCCGCCTTGCCATAGGCGACGTGCAGATTGTCCACTTTCAGCAGAGGGCGGGCGGTGCGCATCCTCAGGCTCCCAGGTACACGCGAATGACTTGCGGGTCGCGTTTCACCTCGTCCGGCGATCCGTGCTTGATGACCGCCCCAACGTCCAGGGTCGTCACCCGGTCTGAATTGCGAAACACGAAATCGGTGTGGTGCTCGACCAGCAATACGCCAATGCCGGATTCGCGTATGACGCGGATCACCGCGCCCAGATGTTCGATCTCCGCCGGCGTCAAACCACCGGCCGGTTCGTCGAGCAGAAGATAGCGTGGCCGTTGCGTCAGCCCGCGGGCGATCTCGAGGAAGCGCTGCTCGGCGTGCTCCAGCAGGTTTGCGCGACGACCAATGGCGTGCGACAGGCCGACGCCATGCAACAGCTCCTCCGCGCGCTGGCGCAGTTCGCGCTCGTCCGTCCTGACCTGGGGCAATGAAAACGCCGTAGTCAGGAATCCCGCGCGCGCATCGCGCCAGCCCCCGAGCATGGCGTTGTCCAGCACCGAAAGGGTCGGCAGCAGCCGCGGTTTCTGGAACGTGCGCGCTACGCCGAGGCCGGCGCGCCGCTGCACCGTCGCTTGGGAAATATCGTTCTCGTCGATCGCAATGCGCCCGCCGTCCGGACGGTAATAGCCCGACAGCAGGTTGAGCAAGGTCGTTTTGCCGCTGCCGTTCGGACCGATCAAGCCGTGGACTTCGCCCGGTTTGAGTTCCAGCGAGACTTGCGACAAGGCGGTGAGACCGCCAAAGCGCTTGGTGATGTCGCGCGCGGCGAGGCTCATGAGGGCGTACGCCCCTGGTCGATAGCGCGCGCGAGCCGCGCCAGATCGGGTTTGACGACATGACTTTCGCCGCGGCGCGGCCGCAAGCGCGCCAGCACCAGCTCGAAAACGCGGCCGATGCCTTCGGGGACCAGCAACACGACAGCCAGCAGCAGCAAGCCGTAGAAGAAATTGCCGAGTTTGGCCAGGGGCGCCACCAGCTCGGGCAACGCGGTCAATACGATGGTGCCGATGATGGGTCCGAGGATGTGCCCGCGACCACCGATGATGATGCACACGAAGAAAAACAGTCCCAACTCGAATACGAAGGTATCCGGGGTGATGTAACTTTGCAGCACGGCGAACAACGCGCCGGCGATGCCGGCGGTAAAACCGCTGAACACGAACACGGTGAGCTTGGCGCGGAACACCGGCACACCGACCGCCTGCGCGGTCACGGCACTGTCGCGCACGGCCACGAGGCCGCGTCCCCATGTGTAGCGCGCGACATTCCAGGTGAGCCAGGTGATCAACGCCGCAATGGCAAGAACCAGCCAGTAAGTGCCGGGCGGCGTGTTGAACGGTGCGGGAAACCCAGGGACCGGGAGGCCGACGCCGCCGCCCGTGAGATCACCCTGGGCGAGCGTGATCTCGGTCACGATCAGCGCGAACGCCAGGGTGGCCATGGCGAAATAGAATCCGGGCAAGCGCAACGATGGCAACCCCAGCAGCAGCCCGCACAGCGCGCAGACCCCACCCGAGGCGGCGATCGCGAAGCCCGGATGCACGCCGTGCGTGCCCGCCAGAATGGCGAAACAGTAAGCGCCGATAGCGAGCAGCCCGACATGGCCGATCGATAACTGGCCCGAATAACCCACCACCAGATTCAATCCCCCGATCAGGATCCAGTAGGTGCAGATGAGGGCGGCCAGATGCAGTTTGTACAGATCGCCCGCCCACCACGGCAGCGCGACCAGCGCTGCTATCAGGCCCACGAGCAGGAATGTTTTTTGGCCGGATTTCATACCGGGCGCACACTCTGGCTGCCGAATAGTCCCGCGGGCTTGAGCAACAGCACGATTATCAGCAGGCCCACCGAGATGGTCTGCTGGTACTCACCGCCGACGAAATAGGTCGCCACCGCGCTGAGGATGCCCAAGGCGGCGCCTCCGACCAGCGCCCCCACGTTACTGCCAAGGCCGCCCACGGCCAGCGCGATAAACCCGTTCAGAGTCAGGGTCAGCCCGAGTGCGAAGTAAGCGAAAGTCAGCTGACCAGCTGCAAAACCGGCCAATCCACCCATGGCGCCGGCGATGACATAAGACATCGCGCGGATGCGCTCTGTGGGGATGCCGCGCGCGCGTGCGGCAAACGCATCTTCCGACATCGCCACGAACAGCTTGCCGTACAACGTGCGCCGGTAAAAAACCTCCAGCGCAACGGCCAGCAGAATCGCGATCGCAATGGGCAACCAGTACTTCTGGTCCATCAGACCGGCGGAATAATCCTGCGGGATCAAGCGCGGAAAAGGCTTGGGTTCGGTGCCCCACCATAGCCCTGCCGCCTGTTGCACCATGGTGGCCAGCGCCAGCGTAGAGAGCAACCAGAGATGTTCGTCGCTGCGCGCCAGCACGCGGCGGATCGCGATCACATCGGTGAGCAGGCCGAACAGGGCGCCGATCGCCATCGAGCCGAGCAGTGCCAGCGCAATCGGCCAGCCCAGGGTGGAGATGAACCAGGCGCCGAAAATTCCGCCGAGCATCGAGATGTGGCCCGTCGTGACCGACAGCACCTTGGATGTCGAGAACATCACGTTGTAAGTCAGGGCCGCGGCGGCGTACAGGGCGCCGGTGGCAAGGCCGGTTATTAGCGCAACGAGCATCTTAGGGGCGAGGAAGGAGGGGCGAGAGTCGAGGGAGATGCGAAATGTCGTTAAGGAGCATGTTCTTTTAGCTTTTCGCTGAGGCTACGTTGCACTCCTCGGACCATTCTTCCAATTTCATCCGAGATCTCCAGGGCTGGAGCAAGTTCTTCGGCGGAAAGTAATCGCAATCTCTCACAAAGGAGCAGCTGGGTTTCTAGTTCTGCAAGGGAACTGCGAGCGATGAGCAGATAACGTAAATAGTCGCGCGTGGATTCCCTCGCATGACCTTCGGCAATACTGGAGGGGAGAGAAACTGCGGCGCGTTGTAATTGCGACGCCAAGCCATAAGTTTCCGATGCAGGAAGCCTTTTGGACAGTCGATAAACGACTTCCACCAGTTCCATACCTCGTTGCCAGATTTTCAAATCTCTGTAGCTTGAGACCACGTTCCCCCTCGCCCCTCGCTTCTCGGCACTCTACCCTGGCGGCATGCGCTACCGCGGCGCCGCCTTGAAACTCCCGTCCTTGAAACTTCCGGCGACGTTCATCACGATCGCATGATCGGGAAAGCCGTTGCGTTGCTGCTTCGTCCACGTGTAGGTGGCATAGACGCCCGCGAAATCCCTGGTGTTCTCCAGCACCTTGCCGATCGCGGCGGCATCGGTGGTGCCCGCGGTCTTGACCGCGTGTTCCACAATTTTCACGGTGTCATAGCCCAGTGCGATCCACCAGAACATGAAGTCGATCTCGCCTTTGCCCAGCTTGAGGCGGATCTTGTCCATCAGTGCCTGGGTCCGGGGCGGGAGCTTTCCCTTAGCGTCGTAAGTCGTGCTGCTATAACCGGCGGCGAACGCGTTGTTCCAGTAGTCCGCTTTGTTGAGCAAGGGCCGCACCGGGGGAGCCATGATGGCCGGATGTCCGACGATCGGCACCACCCAGCCCATATCGCCGCGCGTGTTGAGCAAACGCGCGAGCAAACCGGTGGCAGCCGACCAGGGCATCACCACTTCAGCGCCGGCCGCTTTCGCCTTGTTCATTTCGTCGGTCAGATCGGTCTTGTTGGGATCGACCAGCGCCGAATACACCGGCTTGATGCCGGCTTTCTCGAGCAGTTCGTGGGCGACCTTGGCCGATGCCGTGCCGTAGCCCGATGTATCGCCGATGATCGCGATCTTTTTCTTCTTCAGAACCTTGAGCGCGTAATCGTTCGCCGCCTCGATCCATTGCCGATTGGTATTGATGGCGCGAAACGCGAGGGGGAATCGCCGCGGATCGACCAGTTCGTCGATCGTGCCGATGATCAGATTGGGAATGCCGGCTTTGGCGACGATCGGAACAGTCGCCAGCGATTCACCGGAATTCACCGGTCCGATGATGAAATCCACCTTATCGACGAAAGCCAGTTGTTTGGCCAGATTGACTGCCTTGGTCGGTTCGCCGCTGGTGTCACGGGTGATCAGTTCGAGCTTGCGGCCGCTGATGCCCCCAGCGGCATTGATTTCATCGACCGCGAACTGAACGCCCTGATTCTCGGCAATTGCGGCCGAGGACAAAGGCCCGGTCAGGGAAGAAAGCCAGCCGATGCGGATGGGGGGTTGCGCAGCCGACAAGGGCACGGCAAACGCAAGGCACAGCAGCCCGAGCAGCGCATTACGCGCGGCGAGTTTCTCCAGCATGAGTTTCTCCTCCGGTTATTGGGCCGCTCGAAGCGATTTTGGCTAAATGTTCCGTGCGTGGCAGCGCTCTTGTCAAGAAAAGGTTCTGATGGGCGAAACCACGATCGTCTCTGTATAGGCATTTATTCATGGCCTTAACCGATTGCGGCACATCCGGTTCCGGTTTCCGGAATTGCGCCAGCATTGACGGCGCGGCGTCCACGCTCCAGTATTCCGGCCACAGAAGGGCCGCAGAGCCAATCAAGAAAAACAGGGGAGGAACGACGATGGGCTGCACCAGTGCAGGAGCGACGCGATGAAAAAAATCGTGCGCATTGGCGCGGGATCAGCGTGGTGGGGTGATCGCATCGAGCCGGCGAAATGGAACGCCGAACGCGGCGATCTGGACTATCTGTGTTTTGAAACCATGGCGGAAGCGACGATCTCCGCGGCACAGGTGCGCAAGCGTCGCGACGCTTCGTTTCCCGGATACGACACCTACCTGGACGACCGCATGCAGGCTGTCCTGCCCGGCTGTCTGAAGCGCGGCACCAAGATCGTCACCAACCAGGGCTGGATCAATCCAGACGGGGCCGCCGAGCGCATTGTTCACTGGCTGCAAAAGCTGGGCGCCAAAGGCATTCGTGTTGCGGCCGTCAATGGCAGCCTCATTACCGATCGCGTGCTGCAACTCACCGACCGGATCCTCGAGAATGGTCAACCCACTTCGACGCTGACACAAAGCCTCGTTTCAGCGGAAGCCTATCTGGGCGCCGAGCCCATCGTCGAAGCGCTGCAGCAGGGCGCGCACATCGTCGTGTCCGGACGCGTGGCCGACCCGTCTATTTTCATGGCGCCCATGATGTACGAATTCGGCTGGGATGCGCTGGACCACGCGCGCCTGGGGGCCGGAAACGGCCTCGGTCACCTCATGGAATGCGGCGCCCAGGTCACCGGTGGCTATTTTGCGGACCCCGGCTTCAAGGACGTGCCGGAGCCGTGGAATCTCGCATTTCCCATCGTGGAAGTCGAACCCGACGGTTCGGCCGTGCTGACCAAGGTCCCCGCAAGCGGCGGCTCGGTCAATCTCATGACGGTCAAGGAGCAAATGCTCTACGAAGTCCACGATCCGGCCAACTACATCACGCCCGACGTGGTGGTCGACTTCACCACCAGCCGACTCGAGCAGGTGGGTCCTGATCGAGTGCGCATCACCAACATTTCCGGCAAACCGCGCACGCCGACCTTGAAAGTTTCGATCGGTTGCACCGAAGGATTCATCGGTGAAGACCTTTTCTTCTACGCCGGAGCCGGCGCTTTGCGGCGCGCGCAACTGGCAAAGAAAATACTCGAGGAACGCTTCAAAGTCGTCAACCTCGATGCCGAAGAAGTGCGCATTGATTTTCTGGGACTGAATGCAATCCACGGTGCCATGACGCCAGCCAACCTGCCGGAGCCCTACGAAATCGCGGTGCGAGTCGCGGCGCGCACGAAAACGCGCGAAGAAGCGATCAAGGTCGGCCGCGAAGTCGACGGCATGGCCGTTTCCGGCGTCGGCATGACTGGAAAGCGCGTTCCGCACCAGGACCGCACCCGGGAGATCATCGGCGTCTGGTCGTCACTGGTCCCGCGGGAAAAAGTTGTGCCGAGCATCAATTTTTTTGAAAGCTGAGGAGTGCCGTGACGGACGTGACGATCGTGACGACGTGACGAGGTAAAGGCCTCGATTTCCCTCTTCCCTCGTCCCCGGAGGGAGTGGTTCAGGGCTGCGGGGCGCACGCCGTCACGATCGTCACGGCGTCACGAGCCAACCATATTTCTGATTGCACGCAAACTGGACAAGCGAGAAACCACATGAGAGTCATGCTGCAACACCTCGCCCACTGCCGCTCCGGCGACAAAGGCAACACCTCGAACATCTCCGTGATTGCCTACGCACCGGAGCTGTATCCGTATCTGAAAGAGCAGCTGACGGCGGAGGCATTCAAGGCGCACTACGCCGGCGTCGTGACCGGCAAGGTCACGCGCTACGACGTCGATAACCTGCAGGCGCTGAACTTCGTTGCGGAAGGCGCGCTCGGCGGCGGGGTATCGCGCAGCCTGTGCATGGACAATTACGGGAAATCGTTGTCGGCTCGGATTTTATCGTTCGAGTTGGAGGTACCGGAGACGATGCGCTCAGTACTGAAGAACGCGTGACGGAGAAGGGTCGTGACGACGTGACGACGTGACGACGAAGAAAGCGTACCCGCCATAAGGACGAAAGCCAGCCTTTCGCTCGAAAGCCGGTACCGACCGTCACGACCGTCACGGCGTCACGACCGTCACGGCTTTTCCGTCACGGCCTTTTGCTAGTCACGGAGGAGACGAAATTGGCGACCATTTTGGGCAGCGGGCAGTACCGCTACGAAGTGCAAGAAAACTGGGCCAGGATTCCCGACGGCTGGTCGTTTACCGACGTCGCCGCTGTGGCCGTAGACCACAAGGACCAGGTTTACGTTTTCAATCGCGGCGAGCATCCAATGATGGTGTTCGACCGTGAGGGCAACTTCCAGCGCTCCTGGGGCGAAGGCGTATTCAAGCGCGCGCATGGCCTGCATATCGGGCCGGACGAATCGCTTTACTGCACTGATGACGGCGATCACAGCGTGCGCAAATGTACGCTCGAGGGCAAGGTGCTGCTGACTATCGGCATTCCCGGCAAGCCGGCGCCCTACATGAGCGGCGAACCCTTCCATCGGTGCACGCACACGGCGCTCTCGCCCCGCGGAGAGCTCTATGTTTCCGATGGTTACGGTAATTCGCGCATCCACAAATACTCGCCGGACGGCAAATTGCTGAAGTCCTGGGGCCAACCGGGAACCGGCCCCGGGGAGTTCAACATTCCGCATAATCTGTGCTGCGATCCGGACGGCTGGATTTATGTTGCGGACCGGGAGAACCACCGCGTACAGGTGTTCGATGGCAATGGCAACTACGAAACCGAATGGCACAACCTGCACCGGCCGTGCGGCATGGTCATGGAAACCAGGCGCAATCCGCTGTGTTATATCGGCGAAATCGGACCGACCCTCCCGATCAACCGCGACGTGCCCAACCTCGGACCGCGCGTCAGCATCGTCGATAACGTGGGCAATCTTCTGTGCCGCTTCGGCGCTGAACATGCCGGTTTCGATCGCCCCGACCAATTCGTCGCGCCGCACGGCATGGCGGTGGATTCGCACGGCGACCTTTACGTCGGCGAAGTGTCCTTCACCGCGTGGCCGCAGATCTTTCCCGATCGCGCGATTCCGAAGGGACTCGGCACGCTACGCAAGCTGGTGCGAGTCCGGTAATCCCGGCGGGACCAGGCGGAGCACGGTCGGAGACCCGTCGGCCCTTGTCCGAAAGGTATAGGCATGGTTGACCTGCTGATACGCGGCGCCACTGTTTTCGATGGCAGCGGGGCCGCCCCCGTCACCGCCGACGTCGCGGTTCGCGACGGCCGCATCGCCGAGATAGGCAAGATTTCAGGTTCCGCGCGAAACATCGTGGACGCTGGGGGTCTCGCGCTGATGCCCGGCATTGTCGATGTGCATACCCACTATGACGCGCAGGTCACCTGGGACCGCACGCTGTCGCCTTCGCCCGCGCTGGGTGTCACGACCGTCGTGATCGGCAACTGCGGTTTCGGCATCGCGCCCTGCCCGGCTGCACAGCGCGAAACCATGCTGAAGAACCTCTCGGTGGTGGAAGGCATGGATCTCGATGCGCTGCTCGGCGGCACACGCTGGGATTTCGAGACCTTTCCCGAGTACCTCGCGCAACTGCGTGGCATCAAGCCTTATGCCAATGTCGCGGCACTGGTCGGTCACTCGACGATCCGCACCGCGGTGATGGGCGACGATGGGTCCACGCGCGCGCAGCCTACCGCGGACGAGCTTTCCCGCATGCAAGCCATGGTGCGCGAAGCGCTTGACGCCGGAGCAATCGGGTTCGCATCGTCGTTTTCCCCCAATCATGCGGGATTCGGCGGACGCCCGATGCCTTCCACCATTGCGTCCGAAGCCGAATTGCGCGCCCTCGCGCAACCGCTCGGCAGCCAAAAACGCGGCGTCTTCGTCATGGCGACCGGGCCACGCGCGACCACGGAGTTCATGGAATCGTTATGCGCCTCCACCGGCCGTCCCGCCTTCATGGTGACGGTGCTCACCATGTACAACGACGCAGCGCCCGAGGTCGCACTCGGCTACTACGAGCGCTGCGCAGCCGCACGGGCGCGAGGCAACGAGCTGTACATCCACGCCAACCCGCACCCGCTGTCGTTCGACTTCACGCTGCGCGATCCCTACCTCATGTTTTCACATGATGCCTTTACGCGCGTGAAAAGCGCGGCGCCGGAGGAGTTGCGCGGTATCTATGCCGATCCGGTTTTTCGCCGGCGTTTTCGCGAAAATCTGGCCAACCCGCAGCCCGGCATTCTGTTCTACGGCGACTGGTCCAAGGTCGAGGTTGACGAACAACCCGTCAGTGCGCTGGCGCGCGCAGCCGGGCGCGATCCCCTCGACTGGTTTTTCGATCTGCCACTGGATACGCCGCTGATCGCAAAGCTGTTCCAGAACAACGACGCCGGCGTCGCGCCGCTGCTCAAACACGATTCAGGGGTGCTCGCGCTTTCCGACGCGGGGGCCCATATCGTGTTCATGTGCGATGCCGGGTTCGGGCTGCACTTCCTGCGGCATTGGGTGCGCGAAACCGGGACGTTCACGCTTGAAGAAGCCGTGCGCAGACTGACCTCGCATCCGGCGCAGATGTACCGCATTCCTGATCGCGGCCGCATCGCGCCCGGCGCGTGGGCCGATCTGCTGTTGTTCGATCCTGCACTCGTGGGTCAGTCAGCCCTGGAGCGACGCCAGGATTTGCCTGCCGGTGGTGCACGCATGATCCGTCACCCGCAGGGGGTGCACGGGGTCTGGGTCAACGGCGAACAGGTGCACGATGGGCGCGACTATCTGCCGCTTGAAGCCGGTCCCGGACAAGTGCTCACGAATTTCCTGCAATGATTTTCACGTAGTTGCGGTTGCGCTCGCCAGACTCGCGGTTCCGCCGCCTCATCAAACGTCGAATTTCGCATACGCAAACGGCAGCACCGCCGCCAGAAGAATAACGATGAGCGCTGCGCCCAGCCAGGCGGCGGCAAGCAGGCCCAGGGGCAGGACTACGAAGAGCACGGCGAGAAACCAGGGCACTGGTGGCACCGGACCCATTTCGAGACCGAATTTCGTCGACAACCACGCGGCGACGGGGCCAGGACGTTGCCGATGCCGTGGCGGAAGTTCGCGCGCCAGCGCCCTGCCCTCGATCCACGAAAAAAAGACATACGCCAGAACCAGGAAACTTCCGGCCAGCGTCAAGGGCAACAGCACGATGCCAAGCAGCACAAGCAATGAATGCCGGTCGGCCAGAAATACCAGTTCCCCGATGACGCATGCAAAACTCGTCAACACAAGCACGAGTACGGCCGCAACGATCGGCAGTTGCCGCGCTTGCACGTAGGCACGCAGGCCCGCGACCTGCCGAAAGCGCTGCAGCATATCTCGAGCGTTCTTCAACGTGCGCAATGGCAGCAGACGCAAACTCCAATGCTGTGTCGGAACATTTCGATGTGCGGTCAACATGACATTTGACTCCCCGGCGTTCGATCCACTATACGAGGGTTTTACTGCCAAGGCCCGGGCAAAACTGTCGCTTTCCCGCGACGGCTCGCGAATGCCGCCATCGGCTGTTGTTTGAAGGTGACGTCCACCGGCCGCATGGTTTGTTCACCGGGCTGGCTGCGCAGTCAAGCGTGCGGCGCGCTTGCCGCCAGGCCTTGGTCGTTCTGGGTTAGCATGGCTTCAATCTCGTCGAGTTGACCAGCTATGCGCATACCCTTTCGCCATCCCGGAGTCGCTTTCATCTTGCTTTGCGCTTTCGCGCTCGGCAGCTGCCAGTCCATGCAGGATCTGGTCGGCGCGGCCCCGAAACCGAGCGCACAGGTCATCGGCACCAATATCCGCGGGCTGACCCTGGAAAATGTCGTGTTGCTGTTCGATGTCGAAGTCGAGAATCCTTATGCCGTCAGCCTGCCGCTGATCGACCTCGCGTACGCCCTGACCAGTGGTGGCAACAAGATCCTTGAAGGAACGCTGAAACCCAGCGGATCCATCCCGGCGCGCGGCAAGCAAGTGCTCCAGGTGCCTGCCACCGTGGCGTTTGCCTCGCTGTTCGCCGCGTTGAAAAGCCTCAAGCCGGGCGCCGTCGTGCCCTATACCGCCGATTTCAATTTTGGCGTGGAAGCGCCAGTGCTCGGCCGGCTAGACGTGCCCTTATCGAAAAGCGGCGAGTTGCCCGTGCCCGCCGTCCCGCAGGTTGCGCTGACATCGCTCGACATCGGCAAGTTGGGCCTCGATGAGATTTCAGCGTCGGCGAGAATGCAGATCAAGAATACCAACCAGTTTCCTCTCGATCTGACGAAACTCGGCGTGAGTTTTGCGCTGGGCGGAATAGAAGTCGGCAGCAGTAAACTGGCCTATCCGGTCAAGCTGAACGCCGGACAGTCGGCAACCATCGAGGTGCCGCTGGCGTTTGCCCCGCGCACCGTCGGCATCGGACTGGTGAATCTATTGCGCGGGAAGCAGATTGCCTACCAGGTGGCCGGTTCCATCGAGGCCGGCTCGCGCTTCGGCCCGCTTTCGCTGCCGTTCAGCCACATCGGGAATACCGCCGTTACGCGATGATAAGGGCGCGAGACGATCGGGAAAGGAGCGTGACGACGTGACGGTCGTGACGATCGTGAAAGGCGCGTGACGACGTGACGATCGCGAAAGGCGCGAGACGATCGGGACATCGTCACGATATTTCTATTCGGCGAATGTCCCCGACGATGAAGATGTAGGAGAAAGCGCCTACCAGTGCGACGATGGCGATGAACATCAGCGCGCCCACGAACGAGCCGGTGGCCGCCACGATGAATCCGATCACCAGCGGTGTGATGATTCCAGCGAGGTTGGCTGCGAAGTTGAAGATGCCACCCGTCAGCCCCAGCAATCCCCTGGGTGCGATGTCTGACACCAGAGTCCAGCCCAATGCCGCCATGCCCTGCGCGAAAAAAGCCAGCGACAGGATTGCTATGACGACGTAGTCGCTCTCCACGTAGTTTGCCGCCACGATGACGGACGCCAGGAGCAACCCGCTGATGATCGGAAGCTTGCGAGCGACATTGATCGAGTAACCGCGCCTGAGCATTCCGTCCGACCACCAGCCTCCGAGCAATACGCCGATGGAGGCCGCAATGAACGGCAGGACCGCGAAGAAACCGATCTTGAGCCAGCCCATTTGCCGTTCAGTGGCGAGGTAGGTCGGGAACCAGGTCAGGAAGAATACCAGCGTCGAATTGCCGGCAAATTGACCGATGCAGATGCCGACCAACTGGCGAAAGCGCAACAACCTCCCCACCAGACGCCATTCGAACTTCGCATTCGCCGCTTTGGGCGTCACCAGTCCGCCGCCGGCTGCAATAAAGTCCAGCTCCGTTTGATTCACCGCGGGGCTTTCGTGCGGTTCGCGATAGCCCCGCCACCACATCAGTCCGAAAAGAATGCCCGCTGCGCCGACCACGATGAACAGCGCGCGCCAGCCGAATGCGGCCAGGATCCAGAACAGAAGCGGGCTCAGGAACGCAAGTCCGACGTATTCGCCAACGGTGTAGACGCCGGTGGCGAAGGCACGCTCCTGCTGCGGGAACCAGGTGGCGACCACGCGGCTGTTGGTCGGGAAACAGGGCGCTTCGCTCACGCCAAGCGCGAAGCGGAAGGTCAGCAGCGAGGCGAGGTTGGTTGCAAGCCCGTGCAACAGGGTGGCCAGCGACCAGAACATCAGCGACAGAAAATAAGTCAGCCTGCTCCCGAAGCGGTCCAGAAATATTCCACCCGGAATCTGCATGGCAGCGTAGGTCCAGGAGAACGCGGAGAAGACGATGCCCATCATGGCCGCATTGATCCCCAGCTCCTGCGTGAGCGCAGGCGCGGCAATGCCGAGCACCGTGCGATCGAGGTAATTGATCATCGTGCCGATGGTCAACAGGCCAAGGATGAAAAAGCGGGCGCGCGTGCGCGGCGCGGCCGGTGCGCGCAGGGGCATGGCGCTCACCTTCCCATCGAGTCGAAGTGCCGCTGCATGCGCTTCGCATCCGGAACTATGCCGGTGAACAGGCGAAACGCCTCCACGGCCTGGAATACGGCCATTGCGCTGCCATTCATGGTGCGGCAACCGATGCGCCGGGCTGCGCGGAGCAATTCGGTCTCAAGCGGAAAATAAACGATCTCGGCAACCCACAGGTCGGGGCGCAGCAACTCGGCCGCCAACGGCAGGCCGGGATGTTTCGCCATGCCGGTCGGCGTTGCATGGATCAGCCCGTCGGCTTCAGCCATCGTGGCAAGCAGGTCGCAATCCGCCGTGGCGCGGCCGTCCCCGAAGCGGTAGCAAAGTTCATCCGCCAGGCGCCGCGCACGGGAAGCGTCCACATCGACAATCGCAAGTTTCCCGGCGCCAAGCGTGAGCATTGCATGCGCGACCGCCGCGCCGGCGCCGCCTGCACCGAGCTGCACCACGACTGTCGTCGGGACGTCGCATAATTCTCGACGAAAGCTTTCGGCGAAGCCCCACCAGTCGGTGTTGTGGCCGGTGCGCCTCCCCGCACCCAGCACCACGGTATTGACCGCGCCGATAGCGCGTGCGTCCTCCGAAACTTCGTGCAGCAGCGGCATTACGGCTTGCTTGCACGGATAGGTGATGTTGACGCCGGCAAAGCCCTCGCGTTCGACATCCTCGAGCAGATCCGGAAGCGCATTCGGGCCGACATTGAGCAAGTCGAGATCGATAAGCCGGTAGTCGCAATGCAATCCCTGTTCGGCGGCTTCGCGCTCGTGCATGGCCGGTGTGCGCGATGCCTGGATGCCGGCGCCGATCAATCCGACGCGATAAGACCGCGGAGCTTGCTTCATTGCGGGTTGACGTTCAATCCGGAACGGACATTATTATTGGGTGATGCTGGCGCGGCATTCTAATGGACTTGCGTGTTCCCCGACCGACCTTTATCTTGGGCCCGCCCTGCCCGGCTCGGGTATGCTTCGGCTCATCGCGTTACGCTTTTGACTCCCATGGTCCCTTTCCTTTCAGCGAAAAAACTGGCCGCCCTGATCCGTCGCAAAAAAGTCAGTAGCGAGGCGTTGCTCGATCTTTACCTCGATCGGGTCAGGCGCCTCAATCCGAAAATCAATGCCGTGATCCTGCTGGACGAGCGGCGCGCCCGGGCCCAGGCGCGCCGGGCGGACCGCGCAGCTGCCAAGGGTGACTGGGGCGGGCCGCTGCACGGCGTGCCGATGACCGTGAAGGAGTCGTTCGACCTCGAAGGCCATCCGACCACCTGGGGCCGTCGGGACATGGTGGGTAATATCGCAAAACGTAACGCGCTCGCGGTACAGCGCCTGATCGATGCCGGCGCCGTTGTTTTCGGAAAGACCAATGTGCCGGTCATGCTGTCGGACTGGCAATCTTTCAATCCGGTCTATGGCACGACCAACAATCCCTGGGACGTGACGCGCATCCCCGGCGGCTCCTCCGGCGGCGCAGCTGCAGCGCTGGCGGCAGGTTTGACCGGTCTCGAACTGGGGAGCGACATCGGCGCTTCGATCCGCAATCCTGCGCATTACTGCGGGGTATTCGGACACAAGCCTACGTTCGGCCTGTGCCCGAGCAGCGGCCATAATTTGCCGCCGAATCTCGGAGTGAAAGACATGGCGGTGATCGGACCGCTGGCGCGCAGCGCGGATGATCTGGAGATCGCGCTGAAGCTCATCGCCCAGCCCGACGAAATGCACGCGCGCGGAATCAGGATCGCCCTGTCGCCTGCCAAACCCGACGTGCGCAAACTCAAGATCGCCGTCCTGAAGTCCGCCGCAACTGCCGAAGTCGATGCGTCAGTGCAGTCAGCCGTGCTCGCGGCCGCGCGGGCATTCGCGAAGCGCGGCGCGCAAATCAGCGAGACGGCGCGTCCTGATTTCGATCTGGGTGAGGCCCACCGCACCTTCGTTCACCTGCTGCGAGGCGCGACCTCTTCGGCGCTCAGCGACGAACAGTTCGCGCGCCAGAAGGAACTCGATGCACGGGCCACGCGTGGCGACGACAGCTACGCGGCCTGGATGTTGCACGCCAATACCATGTCGATGCGCGAATGGCACGCGTGGAATGAAAAGCGCGAGCAGATTCGCCGGTCGTGGATGGAATTTTTCCGCGAATGGGACTTGCTGCTGTGCCCGGCCGCGGCGACCGCGGCGTTCCCGCACAATCAACAAGGCGAGCGCTGGGAAAGAATGATCATGGTCAACGGCAAGCCGCAACCCTCGACGACGCAGATGTTCTGGGCCGGCTTTTCCGGCATGGCTTACCTGCCTTCAAGCGTCGCCCCGGCCGGATTGACCGGGGAAGGACTCCCGGTCGGCGTTCAGATCATCGGACCGCATTTCGGAGATCTTGCCACGATCGCTGCCGCGCGTTTTCTGGAACGCGAATTCCATCCCTTCGTGGCGCCGAAAGGTTACGAATGAGGCGCCATATTCTGTGGAGTGCGCTCGGTTTGCTCATGCTGCTGGCACACAACGCATACGCCCGGGAAACAGCCGAGCAAGCGGTGGTAGCCGCCACCGCTGAATGGATCGCGACTTTCAATACGCGCGATGCGGCGAAAATCTCGGCGCTCTATGCGCCCGATGCCATCCTGTGGGGCACCGTCTCCCGGACCATTCGCACCACGCCTGCGGAGATTCTCGAATATTTCGAGGCGTCTTCGATCAGGCGTCCCCGGCTGCGCATGGTGTTGGGCGAACACCATGTGCGCATCTACGGCAACATCGCCAGCAACTCGGGTTACTACACCTCGCACGAGCCCATCGACGGGCAGGATGTCGTCGTACCCATGCGCTTCACCTTCACCTACCGCCGCGAAGGTGAGCGCTGGGTCATCGTCAATCACCATTCCTCGCGTTTCGCCGCCACGCCCTGAACCGG
This sequence comes from uncultured bacterium, assembly GCA_965233135.1. Classification (GTDB taxonomy): domain Bacteria; phylum Pseudomonadota; class Gammaproteobacteria; order Burkholderiales; family JACQAP01; genus JACQAP01. Next base: position 19,426 of record CBDDRM010000126.1, read on the forward strand.
TTGCCAATAGCAGCGAGCTTGAACTAAACAATGCAGAGAGGTATGAAACCTGGCCGCGCATTGCCGCATAGCCAACCCGGAATGAGGGGCTGCGCATCATCGCCAACAAAGCCGCCAACCACGATTTCCCTGCAGACAGGCGGCGCTTTTTGCTGCAGTGGAGTTTCGTCTAGAATCCGCCTCTGTTTGTTTAATGGCTAGGGGCCTTGACCCCGATTTCCTCGTCCCTATTCCCCCGTCCCTCGTCCCTGAATTTATGGAACTCGACTTCACTCAACCCGCCGCGCAAGACGAAGCCTACGATCCTGCCGTCGCGCGCAGATGCTTCGAATCCTTCGGCAGACCGGAAAGCCTCGCTGAGATGCAAAGCTTCTTCACCGAGGGCCAGCCGAGCGACAAGATGTATCTGCTGCTCGAAGGCGAAGTAAGTCTAACGCGTGCGCGCAAGACCCTTGATATCGTCAAGGCCGGTGAAATCTTCGGGGAGATCGCGGTCATCACGCAGCAACCACGGTCCGCGACCGCGATGGCACGCAAGCCCTGCCAGGTGCTGGTGCTCGACGCAACGCAATTCCAGCAGGCCGTTCAGCAGACTCCCGAATTCGCGCTGATGCTGATGAACATCATGAACAACCGCCTGCGCCTGACCATCGCGCTGATGAAGCAGACGGCAAGCCTGCCAAATTTCGGCGACCGGGAAGATTTGCGGGTGTTCGACAAGCACACGCTGGACGAACTGGTCGCAGCCTTTCGCGCGAAACCACCGCAGACGTTTCCGGCCGGCCGCGTCATCATGAAAGAAGGCGATGCCGGTATTTCGATGTATATCGTGATGCGGGGTCGCGTCAACGTCTCCATCAAGGGCGCCCTGGTCGAACGCGTCGGCCCAGGCGGAATCTTCGGTGAGATGGCCCTGGTCGATCAGGCGTCGCGGTCGGCCACGGCGACAGCGGAGATCGAAAGCGTATTGCTGAGCATCAGCCGCAGCGATTTCCTGACGCTGGTCAAAACCAAGCCGGGATTCGCCATCTCGCTGTTGAAGACTGTCGCCGATCGGCTGAGGACCATGACGGCGCAGAAGAAATAGGAAATGCCGTGCCCGACTTCGCTGGGTACCGGGCTAACGCCCATAAATATCGTGAATATCGTGAATGCCGTACTGACGACTGAGTAAGAGCCTCAAGCGATCGAAAGCTCTTACTCAGCCCTCAGCACTTGGGAGACCGGTATCTCCTTGCGGGACAGTCCTCAGTCCTGTTTTTCTTCTCACTCTTTTTATCCTGCTTCACACCACGTCGAGATGTTGCGTGACGCTCGCGACTCCTCCCTGGTCGTCTTGCCAGGTAAAAACGAGCTCACCAGTGGCTTCCGCCACAACGTAAAACGTAAAAAACGGATTCGTCGATACGGCCGGGTGCAGTTTCGCGCGGAAGATCTCGCGACCGTTGTAAGTGCAGTGGAAGGATTCGACGATGTGACGCGGTATTTCCTTGCCAGTGTTATTGAGCCGGAAGCCCGATTCCATCGGATGTTGCACCATGGTACGAATTTCAACGGTCTCGCCACGTTTGGCGCTGGCCGCCATGCGCACGCGTGCCGTGCCCATGCGGCTCACAGACCGCACTCCGACGTCACGACTTCCACATCCGCCGCTGCTGACCATAGCGTGTCATCGCTGAGCATGGCGATAGCGATGACCTGCTGCGACGTCGCCACCCGCACGCGCGACGAGACGACAGCCTTACCGTTATAGGGGCCGAGTTGGGCTTCGAATACCCGCGGGAGATGATTTTTCCCCGCAAACAGATGAATGCTTTTGACGTAATCCTGTGGCGTCATCGGGCTTTCAACCTCGACCGTAACCGGCACGACACTGCCATTCTCGGCCAGCCTCGGCATGGTCAAGGTGACCTTGCCACGCGCGATCTGATGCTCGCCAAACGTTTCGCGCAGCGCTGCGGTCAGCGCATCAGGCGTTGCCTTGGCCGGCCTGACGACCAGCAGGCAGGCGCCGGCGGCGAGCGCATGAAGCGCGCGCCGCCGGCCCCGAACGTACACTTCGTGACGGTCGTAACGGTTGTGACGGTCGTGAGTGTCGCATTGCACTTCGTGGCTCTGCGTTCCGCTTTTATGATTTCCACTCATTCACTCTTTCACACCTTCACTCGTCACGCCCTCAGGCGTTCTTGAAACTGAACCCGCTGTTCTTGAACGGCAGCGAGCGTACGCGCTTGCCGGTTGCGGCAAAAATGGCGTTGCCCAGCGCAGGAATGACCGCGCCAATCGGCGGTTCACCGACGCCGCCCCAGAAACCGCCGGTTGGAACCAGAATCGATTCGATCCTGGGCGTTTCGCCCAGGCGCAGCACCCGGTAGTCGGTGAAATTACCTTGCTCGACCCGCCCGTCCTTGATGGTGATTTCTTCGTACATCGCCGAACTCAGACCCCAGATCACGCCGCTTTCCATCTGGGCGATCACAGCGTCCGGATGAACCACATGACCGCTGTCGAGGGCCACCACGACGCGTTTGACCGCGATCACGGTGCCGTCCGTGACTTCGATCTCGACGACTGCCGCGGAATAGCTCCCATAGGAATCCACCACGGCTACGCCGCGATGAATGCCCTTCGGCGCAGGTTTGTCCCACGCCGCGGCTTTCACCACCGCCTCCAGCACGCCGAGGTCCTTCTTGCCTTGCAGCAGCGGTCGGCGGAATGCGACGGGATCCTTGCCGGCCGCGTGGACGAGTTCGTCGATGAAGCATTCGCGGAAGAAGGGATTGTTCGTGTGCGCAACAGCGCGCCAGAATCCCGGCGGCACGTGCGGATTGCGCATCGCATACTCGTCGGTGAAGTTTGGCACGGCGTAAGGATTGTCCTGGAAACAGCGCACATTGACCGGGTCGATGCCGTTCTTGATATCCGCGGGACGCACGGTGATGAATATGGACTGGTCAGCCTGCCGGACGTGCCATGCGTTCCAGTTTCCATCCTTGTCAAGGGCCGCGCGCAGCTTCACCAGCGCGACAGGGCGATACCGGCCCTGCTTCATGTCCTCTTCGCGCGACCATTGCAGCCGCACCGGCGTGCCCGGCATTTTCTGTGCGATCCAGACCGCTTGCTTGGTGTACTCCTGGTGCGGCCCGCGCCGCCCGAATCCGCCGCCGGCATGCATCTTGTGCACGATGACGTTTTCCAGCGGAATGCCTGCGGCTTCGGACGCGGCGGCTATGGTCGATTCGCCGTTTTGCGTGCCGACCCAGACTTCAACCCTGTCGTCCGTGACGAGCGCGGTCGCCGTCTGCGGCTCCATGGTGGCGTGGTTCAGGTACGGGGCATGGTATTCCGCTTCGATGACTTTGGCGGCCCCGGCCAATGCGGCCTCGGCGTCGCCGTCCTTGCGCGCGACCGGAACGTCCTTTGCATCGATGCCGGTGCGCAGGAACGCCATGATGGATTCGCTCGAAACGTTGCCGTTCGTGCCCACGTCCCATTCGACCGGCAACTGCTTGAGCGCTTCATTCGCGCGCCACCAGTTGTTGGCCACTACGGCCACCCAATCGTCTCCGGCGACGACGCGCTTTACGCCAATCGAATCCTTGATCGCCGCTTCGTCGTAGCTTTTGAGTTTTCCCCCGAACACCGGACATTGCACGATGGACGCGTGCAGCAGGCCCGGCAGGCGTACGTCCGCCGCGTAGATTTGCTTGCCGGTTGTCTTGTCAACGATGTCGAATCGGGCGGGGGAAGTCCCGATCAGCTTCCAGTCCTTGGGATCCTTGAGTTTCGGCTCCGCCGGGATTTCCAGTTTTGCGGCGGCCGCAGCGACTTTGCCGTAGCTCGTGCGCTTGCCGGAAGGATGCGTGATGATGCCCTTCGCGACCTTGCATTCAGCGGCCGGGACGCCCCACTCCTTGGCCGCGGCAGCGATCAGCATCTCGCGCGCGCTTGCACCAGCCTTGCGCAGGTATTCCTGCGAATCGCGGATCGCGCGACTGCCGCCCGTGGACATCGAGCCGAATATCCGGTTTCGCCGGACGTGCTCGTTGACGTCCGCATACTCGGGCCGCACGCGGCTCCAGTCGCATTCGAGTTCCTCCGCCACCAGTTGGGCCAAACCGGTGAATGATCCCTGCCCCAGTTCGGAACGGGCAATGCGAATGATCACCAGATCGTTGGGCTGGATCACGACCCAGTGCGTCACCTCCGGCGTGACGGCGCCACCGGTCGCGCCGGCTTCCGCCGCACGCACCACGCCGGACATGCTCACGCCCAGCATGAGACTTCCGGACACGGCTGCGCTCCTGATCAGGAAATCGCGGCGCGAGGATTCGAATTTTTGCAGTTTCATATCAGTCTCCTCAGGCCGACTTGGCAATGGAATGAATCGCTTCGCGCACTCGCGCATAAGTCCCGCAGCGGCAGATATTGGTCATTGCCTGGTCGATCTGCTCGTCGGACGGATTGCGCGTCTCCTTGAGCAGCGCTGCCGCGGCCATGATCATGCCGCTTTGGCAATAGCCGCATTGTGGGACCTGCAGTTTCACCCACGCTTTTTGCACCGCACTCGAACCTGTGGCGGACAGGCCTTCGATGGTGGTGACCTTGCCCTTCACCGCGGAAACGGGCAATACGCAGGAGCGCGCCGGTTTCCCATCGATGTGCACAGTGCAGGCCCCGCACATGGCGACGCCACAGGCGTATTTGGTGCCGGTCAGTCCGAGTTCGTCACGCAATACCCACAACAGCGGCATGTCGTCTTCGACATTGACGCTCACTTGCTTACCATTGACATTCAGAGTTTGCACGCTTGGCTCCTGAAAGGAATTGCGAAGAAGGCCCCAAAACCTCGGGCTGCACCTGCCATGATGCCGCTGGCCAGCCCCGGGGGCAACAGGCAATATCACGGCCCTCTCATGTTTCCGGAAAACAATTTGATACAAAACGAATTCGCGCCCGATGTCATGCTTGGGGTAGCGAAGCAAGCCAGTGCAACTTTACGCTTGCCCCCGCGGTCCACATTTATTCCACGTGAAATCGAGGAGAAGCGATGACAACATGGATTGTAGTGGCCGATTCCAGCCGCGCCCGTATTTTCGAAGCGCCGAATCGCGGTCGCCGGATCGAGGAAATCATGGACATGGTGAATCTCGCAGGCCGTGAGGCGATGCAGGACATCGTCACCGACAACCACGACCAATTCCAGACGGCGGGTGCCGCCGGCACGCCCAATGGCAGCCATTCGATGGGACGCGCGGAGCATCCGGCCGAGCACGAAATAGAAATGTTTGCGAAGCGCCTCAGCGCTTACGTGGACAAGGCCCGCACGCAAGTACGCTACGATCAGCTGTGCCTCGTCGCACCACCGAAGTTTCTCGGCTTGCTGCGCGGAAATCTCGCGAAAGAATCACATAAACTGCTCAAGCGGGAAATCTCGAAGGATCTTTCGAAGTTTGACGCCCCAACCATCCTTGAATACGTCCGGCGTTTGCCTGATTCCTGATGGAACGCGCCACCCCTGACGCCACATAGGCGTTGATGAAGGGTCTGGCGCGGTAAGCCGAACGCGCAGGTGTTCTGCGCTCATGCATAATGCCGCCCACGCACCGGGGACAACAATGCCCGGGCGAGGGAGGGGCACTTCATGGATTCACGCTTCACGCCGGAATTCAGGCGCCGCACCATCATCAAAGTCTCCTGGCGCCTGCTGCCGCTGGTCGTCGTTGCCTATCTAATCGCCTATATCGATCGCACCAACGTCGCTTTCGCGGCGCTGACGATGAACCAGGACCTGGGCATCACCCCATACATGTATGGGCTTGGCGCAGGCATTTTCTTTCTCGGGTATGCGTTGTTCGAGGTTCCGAGCAACATCGTTCTGGAAAAAGTCGGGGCGCGATTGTGGATTGCCCGCATCATGCTCACGTGGGGCATCATCTCCGGACTGATGGCGGCGGCCACCGGTCCGATCAGTTTCATCATCCTGCGTTTTTTGCTCGGAGTGGCCGAAGCCGGATTCTTTCCCGGCATGATTCTCTACTTTACATATTGGTATCCGGCGCATTTTCGCGGGCGGGTCATTTCCACGCTGTTCATAGCCGTTCCATTGGGCAATGCGCTGGCATCCGTGCTGTCCGGGGCGATCCTTGAAATGGACGGCATCTGGGGCCTGCGCGGCTGGCAATGGGTATATATCCTCGAGGCGCTGCCGGCCGTATTGCTTGCATTCGTTGTGCTGGCGCGCATGACCGATCGGCCTGCCGCCGCGAACTGGCTCACCGCCGATGAAAAGGAGTGGCTCGAATCGGAATTGCGGGCGGAAAAGGTACGCATAGAGTCAACGGGCCGCGTGACCCTGGTGCGTGCGTTGACCGACATGCGCGTGCTGCTGCTGGCACTCATCTATTTTTCGAGCGTCATTGCCAGCTATGGCATCACGTTCTTTCTGCCTCAGATCGTCAAGGGCCTCGGCCATTCGAATTTCGTGACCGGCTTGCTGACCGCGATTCCCTATACCGTGGGCGTGATCGGATTGATCCTCTGGGGCCACTCATCCGATCGCCACAAGGAAAGGCGCTGGCATCTGATTGCCGCTTCAACGACCGCTGCCGTCGGACTTGCGGGCACGGCGTACCTGACCGGATCGGCCTGGGCACTGGTTGCCATGTCCGTTGCCGCCGTCGGCCTGTACGGCTCACGGCCCAGTTTTTGGCCAATGCCTTCGCTGTTCCTGACGGGCGCCGCTGCGGCCGTCGGCATTGCGCTGATCAATTCGATCGGCAATCTCGGCGGCTACGTAGGCCCGTTCATCGTTGGCTGGATCAAGCAAAGTACTGGCAGCTTCGAAATGGGCGTGTATTTCCTGGCGGGTTGCGCGCTGACCTCGGCGCTGCTCGCATTCTTTGCGCGTCGGGCGACGGGCACGTCGCGCGAGGGGTGAGGGACGAGAGGCGAGGGACGAGCAAAGTTCAGATCGCCTGGCGTCGCAATTGCCCTTAACTCACTTTACGCTCGAATGGGTGTGACGTTTCAGGCGCCGGTCGCCGCCGTCCGGACGCAGGCGCCGCGCAGCCGCGAGGCTCCGATAACTTCGTGCTAACCTTCGCGCTCCCTCGTGTCGCGTGCAATAGTCGCAGATGAACGGCGCCGAAAGTCTTGTCCGAACCCTGGTCGCGGGCGGAGTGAAGGTCTGTTTCACCAACCCCGGCACTTCCGAGATGCATTTCGTCGCCGCGCTGGACAAAGTCGACGGCATGCGTTGCGTGCTGGGCCTGTTCGAGGGCGTCGTCACCGGCGCCGCCGACGGCTACTTCCGTATGGCGCGCAACCCCGCCTCCACCCTGCTGCATCTCGGGCCGGGCCTGGCCAATGGCCTGGCCAACTTGCATAACGCGAAGAAGGCGGGTTCCGGCGTGGTGAATATTGTGGGTGAACACGCCACCCACCACATCAAGCACGACGCGCCGCTCACCTCCGATATCGAAGGCTTCGCGCGACCCGTTTCGCATTGGATCAAGACTTCCTGTTCTTCGCACAGCGTAGCGCAGGACGGCGCCGCGGCCATTGCAGCGGCACGGCAGGCGCCGGGCCGGATCGCCACCCTTATCCTTCCCGCCGATACGGCATGGAACGAAGCCGACGGCATTGCCACGACGTCGCGCACGCCAGCGCCCGCACGGGTGCCATATGAGCGTGTCAGCGAATCGGCGCGGGTTTTGGCGCATGGAGCCAATTCGTTGTTGCTGCTGGGCGGTGACGGCCTTATGGAGCGCTCGCTGCAGTGGGCGGGTCGGATCGCGGCGAAGACCGGTTGCCGCGTCTTGGCCGCGGGGTTCAACGCGCGCGTGCAACGCGGCGCCGGCCGCGTGCAAGTCGATCGTGTTCCTTACGTGGTGGATCGTGCGCTGGACACGCTCAGAGACGTGCGCCATGTGGTGCTGGCCGGCGCGAAATTTCCGGTGTCCTTCTTCGCCTATCCCGACAAGCCCAGCGTGCTCGCGCCGGAGGGTTGCATCAGCATGCGTCTTGCGGGCGTGGAAAACGACATCGAACAAGCGCTCGAAGACCTGGCGGCGGAATTGGGCGCGACCACCACGCCGCCGATGTTGGTCGCCGAGTCCACGCGGCCGCCATTACCGGCCGGCCGCGCCACGCCGGAAGGCCTTGGCGCCGTGCTCGGCGCGCTGCTGCCCGAGAATGCCATCGTGGTGGACGAATCCGTCAGCATCGGCCGCGGGCTTTTTCCCCACACCGCGGGCGCCCCGCCGCACGACTGGCTCAACAACATGGGCGGCTCCATCGGCTTCGGCCTGCCCGCCGCCGTAGGCGCTGCCATCGCCTGTCCCGAGCGCAAGGTCATTGCGCTGGAAGGCGATGGCAGCGGCATGTACACCGTGCAATCCCTCTGGACCATGGCACGCGAGGGATTGAACGTAACCGTCGTCGTGCTCGCCAACCGCTCCTACGCAATCCTCAAGGGCGAGTTCGCCAATGTCGGCGCCGGCAAGCCGGGACAAAAGGCCACGGACATGATGAGCCTCGACCGGCCCAACCTGGATTGGGTGGCGCTGGCAAAGGGCCATGGCATCGAAGCTGGGCGCGCAAACGATCTGGGCGAACTGGCGAGCGAATTCAAACGTGCGCTGGCCGTCCATGGGCCTTATCTCATCGAACTGGTGATCACGTAAATCGAAACGATGGGAAGTTTTCTTGCATGAGCAAGTTTGCAGTCGTGGCGACCTACGATATCGCGCCGGATCAAATCGGCGCTTTCATTCCCTTGCTCAAGGCGCACCGGGACCGCTGTCTGCGGGACGAGCCGGGCACGCTGCGCTTCGACATCCTCCAGCCCGAGGACAACCTCATGTTGTACGAGGTCTATGAGAACGAGGAAGCTTTCCAGGTTCATCGCAGGGGCGCGTCCCTTGCCCGCTTTCAGGAGGAAGCCGCGGCAGTGGAAAGAAAACTCACTTTCATCACGTGCGTCCTGCTGGAAGCTTGATCTTTTCGCGATCGCGACGAGTTTTGCCTGAACCACTCTTCGGCGCTGCTTGAAGCGCAAAGTTTGCTGAGGGCGAACAGAAGGAGGAGCCAGGTAAACGCCCCCACCCTGCGGGATGCGCACGCACATGCATCGTAATCAAGGTGCCGTTCAAATACCTTCCCCGACGCCATGAGGATCGGCGTGGAGCCGATTTCGCGGTCACTCCATCACGAACTCGCGCCGCCGCTCCGGATCGTCGGCTTGTCTGCCGCGCGTTGTCATCCGCGTAACAACGGGCTCGGTTTCGACCACGCAGCGACCGACTCGCGAGGCGAGGCGTCATAAAATGCTTCCACCCCTTCCCGGCGCAGCGTAGGATTCCCGCCGAGCAACGGCAAACCGGCGGAACCATGCACATGACCCGCTGCGGTCAAAACATAATAATCGTCCTGAGGAGGAATACGAATGGCCATCGCGGTCTCCCCGGAGTTTGAAAAAGCGACCTACTTCAAGGTCGCCTATCGCCTCATCCCATTCCTGTTCCTGTGCTACATCGTCGCCTTCCTGGATCGCGTCAACGTGGGGTTCGCCAAGCTGCAGATGGC
>CBDDRM010000127.1:0-6523 GCA_965233135.1 uncultured bacterium
TTCAGAAACCCGGCGTTGTCGCCGAGCAGACCCCCGCCGGGGAAAATCAACTTGGGAAGCGACTGCAGGCCGCCTGCCGTGATCGCGCGCGCGCCATAGGAAATACGTTTGCCGCCCTCCAGGAAGGGCCGGATAGCCGGATGCGTCTTGTAGCGCTGAAACTCTTCGTAGGGGCTGAGATAAGGGTTCGAGTACCCCAGGCCGACCACGAAACCTACGCAGACCAGATTGTCTTCCATGTGATAAAGGAAGGAGCCGCCGTAAGTCTCTCGGTCCAGCGGCCAGCCGGCGGTATGGATCACGAGGCCGCTCTGGTGTTTATCCGGCGAGATCTGCCAGAGTTCCTTGAGGCCGATGCCGTAAACTTGCGGATCCCGACCCTCGCCAAGGCCGAATTTTTCCAGCAACTGACGGCCCAATTGACCGCGGCATCCTTCCGCGAAAAAGGTGTACTTCCCGTGCAGTTCCATGCCGGGCTGATAATCCGGACCCGGTTTGCCGTCCTTGCCGAGGCCCAGGTCGCCGGTGGCTACGCCGATGACGGCACCGCCGTCGTCGTAGAGCACCTCGGCTGCAGCAAAGCCCGGAAAAATTTCGACGCCCAGCGCTTCGGCCTGCTGCGCGAGCCAGCGGCACACGTTGCCCAGACTGACGACGTAATTGCCATGGTTGCGAAAGCACGCCGGCAACAGGAAATTTGGCACCTGGAAGGCGCTTTTTTCGCGCAGGAACAGAAAACGATCTTCCGTCACCGGGGCGTTCAGCGGCGCATTCAGCGCCTGCCAGTCCGGAAATAATTCTGCCAGCGCACGTGGATCCATGACAGCGCCCGACAGAATGTGCGCCCCGACCTCGGAGCCTTTTTCGAGCACGCACACCGACGCCTGCGTACCGCGTTCGGCGGCAAGCTGCTTTAACCGAATGGCACAGGCCAACCCGGCGGGGCCGGCGCCCACCACGACTATGTCATATTGCATTGATTCGCGTTCTGCCAAGCTGTTCTCCTCGCTGTCGGGGCGGTCGATCGCCCTCTGTTAGAATGCGCGCCTTTACGAATGATAAACGCTTTCGCACGCCGCCAGAATCGGTGTGCCGGTGGAACGAAGATGAAGAAAGAAGAAGGCATCCTGGTGCGCGTGGACCGCGTACCCATGCGCTGGGGAGAAATGGATGCGCTGGGCCATATGAACAATGTGTCGTATTTCCGTTATTTCGAGCAGGCGCGAATCTCCTGGTTCGATACCCTCAACATCGACTATCGGCCGGGCTCGGAGGGGCCGATACTCGGTACGTTGAATTGCAAATACGTCAAGCCCGCCATCTATCCTGCCGATATCGAGGTTACGACTTACGTCGGCAGGCCAGGCCGCAGCAGTTTCATGATGTTTCATGAAATGTATCGCGCGGGCGATCCCGCCACGCTGTATGCCGAGGCCGGGGCCGTCATGGTATGGATCGATATTACCGAGGGCAGATCGCGGCCCTTGCCGGACTGGATGCGCAAGGTGCTCGAGACGCGGGTCTAGCAGTCGAGCACCGTTCCGGAGATTCCTCGACTGTCCGGGCCCATCAGATACAGGTAAGCCGGCATCAACATGTTTGGCTGGCGCTGTGCCAGCGCAACTTCCCCCGGATGCGTTTTCGCGCGCAAAGGCGAAGCCACCGGGCCGGGGACGAGGGCATTTGCGCGCAAATTCGGGAATGCCTGCCATTCCGCGGCCTGAATTTTCATGAATGCTTCCAGTCCTGCTTTTGCAACCGCATACCCACCCCAGTAGGCGGCCGGTGCATGAGCGTGGCTTTCGAGGGTAAACACTACGGAAGCATCGTCTGAGGATTGCAGAAGCCGCAAGCATGCCTGCGTCAGCGCAAAAGGTGCGACCAGATTGATGCGCAGCATGCGCTGCCACTCGTCCACGCTTTGCTGTTCGAGCGGCGAGAGCTTCTCCAGATAGGAGGCGTTATGCAAGATGCCGTCCAGGCGACCCAGCTGGGTTTCGATAGCGTAGGCAAGCGCTTCATAGTCACGCGTGGTTGCCTTGTCCAGATCGAGCGGAATCGCCGCCGGCTGCGCGTATCCATGGGAAGCAATCTCGTCATACACGCTCTCCAGCGCTGTTACGTCCCGACCATGCAGGATCACCGTAGCCCCGTGGGCGGCAAAGCTCAGCGCGGCGATCCTGCCAATGCCGCGACTCGCACCCGTCACGAGAACAGTGCGCCCCGCGAGCAAGTCCGGGCGCGGCTGATAGTTGTTCGGGTCAGGCATGCTGCATGACCAGATTGGCTGCACGCACCCCGCTGCGCACAGCGGATTCCAGGGTCGCCGGATAAGGCGATGCAGTAAAGTCACCTGCCAGGAACATCCCGGCAACCGGTGTGAGGTTATCGGGGCGGGAAAGATGCGTCGTGCACGAGAAAGTCGCTCGCTTTTCCGCGATGACTTGTTGCCATTGCGCCGTGCCCAGGCTTGGAAAATGTTCCGCAAGTTCCCCGAGAACTGCCCGGGCGAGTTCGTCGTGGGTCAGGTCTTGGTGTGCGCCCCGAGCCGAAATAACCACACCGATCAATCCATCCTGGCCGCACAGTTGACCCCGGTCGAACAGCCACTGGGTCAGGCGCGCTTCGATACCTCCCATCTGAAAGGGCAGGCGCGTGCCGGGCCGGAACTGCAGGTAAACGGAGTAGATCGGCTGATATTCGAAGCGCTCGATCATGCCAACAATGGGTGCCAGCGCGGCGTGCTGCTTGAGCAGAACGGCGGCTCGATGCGGCGAGACGGCTACTATCGCATGGGTGAATCTGTCGCCAGAGCCGTTGAGTTCGAATCCCGCCGCGGATTTTTTGAGACTATCGACGGTAAAGCCCAGGCGAATGGTGCCGCCGCGGGACTGTACGTAGCGCGCAGCCCGTTCCGGGAATAGCGCGGAGAAATCGACCGTGGGCAGCAGCAGATCGCTGTCCGCGCGGCTGCCGTTCAGGCTGTCCTTGAGTACGTTCAGAAACACCTGGGCGGATGCCAGTTCTGGCGGCGTATTCAGGGCGGCAACGCACAGCGGATTCCACAGCAGGCGCGAAACGGTATCGGGCTGGCGCCTGGCGCCCAGCAGCGCGCGGACATTGGTGTCCGGCGTCAGCTTGAACCCCTGGTTTCGCGCCCACGCCATGAAGCGCGCCGTGGCGATGCGATCGCTGAATCCCAATCCCTGCGCCCCGAGCAGCGCCATCAGCAAATGCAAAGGTGCTGGAAAGCATGGCGCACGCAGCCGAAAACCCGGGTGAATGTTCAGTTCGAGCGGCAGTCGTCGCAGGCCTTGGGCCTCGTCGGGATGCTTGACCAGCTCAATGAGGCGCAGAGTCTCCCGATACGCGCCGAGCAGAATGTGCAAGCCGTTGTCGAGCATGCGGCCATCGACGTGCACTCGTCGCGCGCGACCACCGAGCACGCGGCCTGCTTCGAAGACATGAACGCCGATGCCGTGCCGTGCAAGCTCCGCGGCGGCCGCCATGCCCGCATACCCTCCGCCGATGATGGCGACGCGCGCCGGGCTGGCGGCAAGACCGGTCACGCGCGCAACCATGTCCGCCAGGCGATCCATAGCTTGCGGATTGGCGTCAGTGAAATGCGCTGGTTGAGTACGTGACAGCCGTTGGCACGGATTTCGTGCAGCACGGTGCGGTAAATGGCCGCCATCACCAGACCGGGACGTTGGGTTCTTCGATCGGCGGCCGGAAGTGCAGCGAAAGCGGCTTCGTAACACTGCTCGGCCCGATCGATCTGGAACGCGATCAGTTTCCGCAAATTGTCCGAGTCATTCAGATGAATGACATCCGTGGCAGACAGTCCGAATCGCTGCAACTCATCGAGCGGCAGGTAAACGCGCCCGCGCCGGGCGTCTTCGCCGACGTCGCGGATGATATTGGTAAGCTGGAATGCGGTGCCGAGATGATCGGCGTACTTGCGTGTTGCCGGATCGCGATAACCGAAAATTTCGGCGGCCATCAGCCCAACGACGCCGGCGACGCGATAACAGTACGACTGCAGCGTTACGTAGTCCGGATAACGGTTGTAACGCAAGTCCATTTCCATCCCGTCGATCACGTCCTGGAAGTGGCGTTGCGGGAGGTTAAACGCCTGCACCACCGGAATGAGGGCCCGTGCCACCGGGTGCTGGGCAGAGCCGCCGAACGCCCCGGCAATCTCCTGGCGCCACCATGCGAGTTTCGTGCGTGCCAGATCCACATCGGAGCATTCGTCCACGACGTCGTCGACCTCGCGGCAAAACGCGTAGAGCGCGGTAATTGCGCGGCGGCGAGGGGGTGGCAGAAACAGGAAACTGTAGTAAAAGCTCGAGCCGCTTTTGGCAGCCCTGTCCTGACAATATTGTTCGGGTGTCATTGGTAGGCCAGCACGGAACGATACAGCATGAGCAGCCAGTCTGACTTGCCGAGTTTGGGACGATGGCGGAACACGTCGCCATCGCTGGCCTGCAGTTTCTCGAGAATGCGGTTTCCGCCCATGACGATCATGCGCAACTCGAGGCCAATACGACCTTGTAATGCGCGGCCAAGCGGTGCGCCCGTCAGCAGCATGCGGCGCGTGCGATCAATCTGGAAGTCCATCAATTCGCTCCAGCGGCCGCCGGCGTCGCGATGGGCAATCTGGGTTTCGGAGACTCCGAATCGCGCCATCTCATCGAGCGGCAGGTAGATTCGTTGCTTGCGGTAATCGATCTCGATGTCCTGCCAGAAATTGATCAACTGCAGGCTGGAGCAGATCTTGTCCGACCACTCGAGATAGCGCGGCTCGGTACGGCGATACAGATGCAGCAACAGACGACCGATCGGATTGGCAGACCGGCTACAGTAATCCAGCAGTTCGGCAAAAGTACCGTAGCGAAGCTTGACCACATCCTGCGAGAATGCGGAGAGCAAAGCGCGAAACAGCTCCAGGGGAAGTTCGAACTCCCGAACGACCTTGGCCAGATCCGCGAACAGCGTGGATGGCGGCGTAGCGCCGCGCTCAATCATATCAAGCTGGCGCGAGAAGCCTTCCAGGTTGGCGAGCCGCGTCGCTGGCTCAACGTCCCCCTCGTCAGCGAAGTCATCGGCCTGACGCGCGAACGCATAGATCAATTCCACGGGACGCCTCAGCCGGCCAGGAAGCAGCACCGAAGCGACCGGGAAGTTCTCGTAATGATCGACCGCCATCGTTTCTCGATAAATGAGACGGGACAGTGAGTTAGGGTTGCGGGCGCAACGGCAGCGCGGCGCTTTTCGGGTGACGGCGGGGGGGCATTATATTAGAATGCCGGCAGCGCGAAAGTGGCGGAATTGGTAGACGCACCAGATTTAGGTTCTGGCGCCGAGAGGCGTGAGAGTTCGAGTCTCTCCTTTCGCACCAGAGCCAATGCAAACGCGCCGTGGCAAGTCCATTCACACCAACCGGAAATAACGGAATTTGATGCAAGCCAATCTGGAAACTCTAAGTGCGCTCGAGCGCCGCCTGTCCGTGACGTTGCCGCTCGCCAAGGTCAATACCGAAGTCGAATCACGCCTCAAGCGGCTCGCCCGGACGGTGAAGCTGCATGGTTTTCGCCCCGGCAAAGTGCCGATGAAAATCGTCGAGCAGCAATTCGGCGGGCAAGTGCGCCAGGAAGTGCTGGGCGACGCCGTGCAGCACAGTTTTGGCGAGGCGGTCAAAGAAAAAAATCTGCGCGTGGCAGGCTATCCGCGCATCGAAGTCAAACCGGGCGCGACGCCTGCGGAGCAGTTGGAGTATGTCGCCACGTTCGAAGTTTATCCCGAAGTCGCCATTGGCGAATTGTCCCAGGTCAGCATCGAGCGACCCGTGGTCAGTATCAATGACGCCGAAGTGGACAAGACGATAGAGATCCTGCGCAAGCAACGCACGCACTATCATGATGCGGCGCGTGCCGCGCAATCCGGCGATCAGATCCGGATGGACTATCGCGGGACCCTGAACGGCGCAGTTTTCGATGGCGGAACAGGCACGGATCAGGTTGTGCTCCTTGGAAGCGGGCAGTTGCTGCCTGACTTCGAGAAGAACCTGGTCGGCATGAAGGCCGGTGAAAGCCGCGAGTTCGATGTGCGCTTTCCCGATGACTACCACGGCAAGGAAGTGGCGGGCAAGGACGCGCGCTTCTCGGTACAGCTCAAACAAGTACAGTCCCCGCACGTGCCGGAAGCGGATGCGGAGTTTGCAAAATCGCTGGGCGTTACCGACGGCGATGTCGGAAAAATGCGCGCCGACGTAAAGGCTAACCTGGAACGAGAGGTCAAGCGCAGGGCACAGATGCGCGTCAAGGACCAGGTCATGAAGGCATTGCTCGAATCGACCAAGCTCGAGGTGCCGCGGGCGCTGGTGGATATGGAAATCGAGCGTCTCATGCAGAATATGCGACATGATCTGGAACAAAGAGGTCTGAAGGCTGATCAGATTCCGATGCCCAGGGAGGCGTTCGAGCCCGAGGCGGTCAAGCGGGTGAGCCTGGGGCTTATC
>CBDDRM010000128.1:0-11726 GCA_965233135.1 uncultured bacterium
GTTGGGGCGCACTGGCGTGCCCGACAGGAATCGAACCTGTAACCCCCAGCTTAGAAGGCTGGTGCTCTATCCGGTTGAGCTACGGGCACGTTTCTGACCGGGCAGACCATCGCTTTTCTGGTCGGGGTGGAGAGATTCGAACTCCCGACATCCTGCTCCCAAAGCAGGCACGCTACCAGGCTGCGTTACACCCCGGAGGGCCAGAACTATACCTATCAGGGGTTTAAAGGTCAATTTGTACGCCGTCCCGGTGCTGCGTGCCGCGCACGCTCAAACATTTCTTGCGCACCCCTATTTTTTCTGATATTAAAGCGCACTTTTCCGGACCAGACCTCTTGAAAATGGCCTCCGAATTCCATAGCAGCTTTAAACCCTATGTGCCAAAAAAGGGCGAGCAGTACATGAGCCCGAAGCAGCTTGAGCATTTCCGCAAGATTCTTTCCCAGCTCAAGATCGAGTTGTCGCAGGATATCGACCGCACGGTGCACACGATGCAGGACGAAGCTACCGTATTCGCCGATCCGAACGACCGCGCCAGCCAGGAGTCGGATATGGCGCTCGAACTGCGCAACCGCGATCGCGAACGCAAGCTGATCAAGAAGATCGACGAAACCATCGGCAAGATCGACGCCGGCGAATATGGTTATTGTGAAAGTTGCGGCGTTGAAATCGGCCTGAAGCGTCTGGAAGCCCGTCCGACCGCGACGCTGTGCATCGACTGCAAGACACTCGATGAACTGAGGGAACGCCAGGTCGCAAAGTAACTGGCCCCGTGCCGCGGCGCAAAGTGTCTGGCAGCGGCAACATCTCCACGGCATACCGCCATTCGGAACGCGTCAACGCCCTGCATTGCAGGGCGTTGTTACATTCGCCGCGCGTCATGCGCTAGGCGATTGTCATGCCAGATACATGGAACTTTGTGTACGCCATTGGGACAAACACAGATGAGGGCGGGCTGTGCAGTCCGTCACCAACCAACCGGAGAGACCGAGACCAGCATGTTCGATAAAATTCAGAATCCCCGTGAAATCAGGCTGCGCCTGAATCTGAACCAGCAGGAGTTCTGGGGCCAGATCGGTGTGACCCAGAGCGGCGGCTCGCGCTACGAAAGCGGCCGTAACATGCCCAAGCCCGTACGCGAATTGCTGCGTCTCGTGCATGTGGATCAGGTCGACCTCAAGAAGATCAATAAAGGCGATGTCGCCTTGATTTCTTACTTGAAAATGGCTCAACCCGCGCTCTATCGCCGGCTGAAGTCCGAAGCCAGCACACGCGCGCCGCGCCGGCGCACGCGCCGCTAAAGCACATCAAGGTGTCACTTTTACCGTAAGCCCCAGCGCGCGGACAGCGCTCGCCAGCGCTTCGAGTTCTTGCGTCGGCAGGGGCGTGATCCGAGACGCCTCTGGCTGGAATGATTTCCTGGCCGGGCCGTAAAGCAGTACACCTTTGAGCGCAACACCCTGCGCGAGGCTCTCGCGCAACAACGCGAGGTAGGCCTGCTGCTCCACTTCAGTCGGGCCTTTCCCATCCAGCGCAAACAGGCAGGTCTGTATCCATGTCGGACAGCAGCGCGCCGCGATGGCCAGATGCTCCCGTACCCGGACCATTGTGCTGCGGGTATTGTTGATCTTGCGCATGCCGGCGTCGGTAGCCCGATCAACCTTGAACCAGACCTCGCCATTCAGAGCGGCGAGTTTGCGCAATCCGGCCTGAACGGCGACACGCCGCACGAGGCTGCCATTGGTGATCAACACCGTCTTGACTGTCGCAGGCACGCCGGCATCGCGCCGGACCTCCCCGATCAGATCGATCACGGCTTCGAACTCCCTGGCGCTGGTCGGTTCGCCGTTGCCCGACACCGCGATGTCATTCAGGCGCCTCGCATCCGGCGGCACCTGGCTGAGCAGAAAATCGCCGTGCAGGACTTCGTGCAGGAAACCCGTCAATTCGCGGCGCAGTTGCGCAACATCCACCGGCGGCGGAGCGCCCCTTGTCAGTTGCGGAACCTGGCAGTAAATACAGCGCCAGTTGCAGGCGTTATTGACATTGAGATTGACACCGATCGAAACACCGCCTGCCCGCCGCGACACCACCGGATAGACATAGCGCAGCCCAGCGCTCGCGCGATCGTGATCGGCCGTTGACAGGCGTCGGGGCGGCACAACGGGCTTGGTGCTGTTTGACACGCTCATTTACCCCGCATGATAGATCACGCGCGTCTGGCGTGCCGCACAGCCGTGCGAGGCTCAGTTCGCGGGCGGTTTCGATGCAGACTGGTTACTGGCGGCCAACCGGCTGCGCGCGTTCAGGACCGACGTGATCAGTTCAGGCAGTTGGCGCGGATCCACGGGCTTGACCAGATGATGATCGAAACCGGCTTCTTTCGAGCGCATATGATCGACCTCGGCCCCGTAGCCGCTCAGCACGATGAATCTGGTGCTGGCAAGCCGCGTGTCCTCCTTGAGACGCCGGGCCACCTCATAACCGTTCATTTTGGGCATGCCGATATCCAGGAATACCAATTCCGGTCTGAAGGTACGCGCTATCTCCAGAGCGGATGCGCCATCGTAGGCTAGCTCGACCGTGTGACCCCAGCGGTTGAGCAAAACGCCCAGGGATTGCGCCGCATCCTGGTTATCGTCGACGACCAGAATGCGGCCAGTCGGAGCTTTTGGCTGTGGCGCAGCGGACGCCTCGCGCGAGCCCGGCGCATCACGAGGCACCGATGCCATCAGCGGGATGCGCACCGTAAAAGCGCTGCCCTGACCCAGACCCGGGCTCGCGCACTCCACCGCGCCTCCATGCAGGAACGCGAGCTTGCGAGCGAGCGGCAAGCCCAGGCCCAAGCCATTGCTCACGCGGTCGGCGGAGGCTTCCACCTGCACGAACATGTCCCAGATTCGCGGCACCATTTCGGGCGCAATGCCGACTCCGTTATCGCGGATGACGGTAATGGCCTGCTGATTCTCCACGCGCAGGGTGATCTCGATCCGTCCGCCAGGGTCGGTATATTTAATGGCATTGACCAGAATGTTCTCAAAGATCTGCTGCATGCGCACCCGGTCCGCTTTGATCCATACGGGTTCGGAGGGAAGGTCCAGTGTCAGGCGATGACCGGCTTTTTCGACTTGCGGGCGGCAGGTCTCGAGCACGCGATACAGTTTTTCGACCAGGTCGACGCGCTCCGTGCGCAACTGGATTTTGCCGCGCGTGATGCGCGCGACATCGAGCAAATCGTCAACCAGGCGCGTCATGTGTTCGAGCTGGCGCTCGATGATCGCCTTGAACTTCAGAGCCTCTGGCGCCCATAGTCCGGCAAGGTGCATCGAGTAGACGGCATTGCGCATCGGCGCGAGCGGATTACGCAATTCATGCGACAGGGTGACCAGAAATTCATTGTTGCGCTCGTTGGCGCTCTGGATTTCCCTGAACATCAGACAATTGTCCAGCGCCATGCCCACGTGCCCCGCAATATCGGTGGCCAGCGCAATGTCGGTCGCGGTATACGCACGATGCCCGGGCCCGGTCACCAGGCTCAAGGCACCGTGCACGCGCCCGCGGGCGATGAGCGGCAAAACCACCATCTGTCTGCCCTCCTGCAGCGGCGCGCCGGGCGGCATTGCGGGTACGCGAAAATTTTCGACGAACTTCACACGCGCTATTGCCATCACTTCGAGTACGGTGTCGCGCCAGACCGGATCTTGCGCCAGCGCATCGATCCCGGCGGACAAAATGCCTTCGCGCGCATGGACCACCGGTGCGGCAATGTCCTTGCCCTGCGCCAGCACAATCGCGCTGAGGTCTCCCAGCATCGGCACGGCGAGCCGCGTTGCGTTGGCCAGCAACGAACCGACGTCGAGCGAACTGCTGAGCACCTTGCTTGCCTCGGCAAGAAAAGCCGCTCCGCGCAGGGATTCTTCCGCCACGGCCCGCGCGGATTGCTCCCGCGCAAGCGCTACGCGCTGCTCGGCTTTCTGCTCGATCTGTTGGGTCAGCCTGAACAGCTGAACAAATACGGCGACCTTGCTGCGCAGGACAACGGGCAACACCGGCGCCATGATAAAATCCACGGCACCCAGAGAGTAGCCCTTCATCGTATGGGTTTCGTCCGCTTGCGCGGTGATGAATATGATCGGAATGTGCGCGGACCTGGGGCGCGACCTGATGAGCCGCGCCGTTTCAAATCCGTCCATGCCGGGCATGTTGATGTCCAGCAAGATGACCGCGCAGTCGTGCTCGAGCAACCAGCGCAACGCTTCCTCGCCCGAGCTCATGGTGATGATCTGTTCATCGAGTTCGTCGAGAACGGTCTTGAATACCAGCAGCTTGTCGCTGCGGTCGTCGACGATCAGCACGTTCGCCCTGACGCGGTCCGCGGTGGGCTTATTCATGGCCGGAGCTTCGAGGCATCGTCCTGCTGCGGGTCTTCAACGTTGCAGCCACGAGCGCAGCACGCTCAGCAGCTGTTCGCGATCCACGGGTTTGGACAGATAGTCCCAGGCCCCTGCGGCCATGCAGCGCTCGCGGTCGCCTTTCATTGCCTTGGCGGTCACGGCCACGATCGGCAGTTGCCTGCACGCCGGCATCGTGCGGATCTCGCGCATCGTCGCAAGACCGTCCAGATCAGGCATCATGACGTCCATCAGCACGATGTCGATCTCGTGCTTTTCGCCCAGGATATCGAGCGCTGCCCGGCCGTTCTCGGCCGAGACGATGTTCATGTCGTACTGTTCCAGCGCCGAGGACAGGGCGAAGATATTGCGCACGTCGTCGTCCACGAGCAGAACCTTCTTCTGCGCGAGCGCCTTGTTGGATTGATGGATATCGGTCAGGACGTCGCGATGTCGGCCCGGCAGGTCCCCCAGGCCGCGATGCAGTGCCAACGTCGCCTGATCCAGCAGCCGCTCCAGAGAATGCACCTGTCGCGCCCGCGGATACATCGAAAGAATCCCATCGGGCACGTCCGCACCCTTGCGCAACAAGATGATCGGCGTATGCGCGTTGACCGTGGATCGGTGCAAGCGCGCGGCAAAATCGGCGCACAGCGAGGGCGGCGCCCCTTCTCCGAACACCACGCAATCGCACACGGAGCCATCGATGGCATGATGCGCGACCTGAAGATCCGTCGTAGCCAGCACCTCGACATCCGGCATGCCCTGGATGTAGTCGACGATGATCTTGAGCGCGGCAGGCTTGTGCTCCACGACCACAACACGCCTTGTCGGTCTGTCCAGAAACGCGTGCAGGGTATCGAGCGCACCATGCAGGGTCTGATCATTGCTGACGGGCTTGATGATGAAGTCCCTGGCGCCGGCACGCAAGGCCCGATCACACGCATCTGCAGCAGACATGACGCAAACCGGAATGTGGCGGACGGCAAGATCGTTTTTCATATGCTCGAGCACCCGCCAACCGTCGATGTCCTCGAGATGCAGGTCGAGCATGACTGCGCAAGGCTGGTGTTTTCGCATCAGTGAAAGCGCGCTGGCGCCATGCGAGGTCAATATCCCGCGGAATCCCTTCTGGCGCGCCGCCTCTAGCAGCCGCCGTCCCGCCGCGCCGTCGCTCTCGACGATCAGCAGCACGCGCTCTCCCGGCAGTATGGCATGACGGTCATCGCCCACTTCATCGACGGAAGTCACGACTCTTGTTGCCGCCAATGCCGCCGTCAGGTTGGCAATCCGCGGCGGGGCATGCAACGCGCGTCCGAGCGGCGGTACCACGGGCGCGGGCGCCGACATGCCAGTATCGGCGGGCTTGCTCGAACGCGCCACTCCGGGATAGATGCGCGGCAGATACAGTACAAACTCGCTACCCCGGCCCAGATTGCTGGTCAGGCCGATTTCCCCGCGCAGCAGCCGCGACAGTTCGCGGCTGATGGCAAGCCCCAGACCGGTGCCGCCGAACTTGCGGCTAGTGCTGCCATCGACCTGCTGAAACGCCTCGAATATGATCTGCTGCTTGTCGATGGGAACGCCTACGCCGGTATCCGCGACGCGGAAAGCGAGCACCTCGGAAGCACCATTCAACTCGTCGTTATCCGGCGTCCAGCCGCTGCTTGCGGGTTCCATCGAAAAGGTCACCTGCCCCTGCCGGGTGAATTTGAACGCGTTCGATAGCAAGTTCTTGATGATCTGCTGCAGGCGCGTGACGTCCGTGATCATGCCCCGTGGCAGTACCGGGTGGAGGCGAACCGCAAATTCGACATGCTTCGCTTGCGCAACATGGCGGAACGTTCTCTCCACATAGCGCTGCAATTCGTCGAATCGCAGTTCGTCGATGTCGACAGCCACCGTGCCGGATTCGATTTTCGACAGATCGAGGATGTCGTTGATGAGCCCGAGTAACTCATTTCCGGATGAATGGATGATTTTTGCGAACTCGACTTGTTTGTCCGACAGATTCTGATCGGCATTATTGCTGAGCTGGTCCGACAATATCAGCAAACTGTTCAGCGGCGTGCGCAGTTCGTGGGACATGTTGGCCAGAAACTCGGATTTGTACTTCGATGTAAGCGCAAGCTGACGGGCCTTTTCTTCGAGCGCCTGGCGCGCCTGCTCGACTTCCCGGTTCTTGCGTTCCACCTCCGCATTCTGGTGCGCGAGCAGCCTTGCCTTGTCCTGCAAGGCCGCGTTGGTCTGCTGCAATTCCTCCTGCCGGTTTTGCAGCTCGTGCGCGAGCGACTGCGACTGCTTCAGCAGGTCCTCGGTGAGCGTATTGGCTTCGATCGTATTGATCACGATGCCGATGCTCTCGGCGAGCTGTTCGAGAAACGCCTGGTGCGTGTCGCTGAAGCCTTCGAACGATGCGAGCTCCAGAACCCCCTTGATCTGGGATTCGAAAACGATGGGCAACACCAGAATATTGCGAGGCAGTGCCCGGCCAAGCCCGGACGAAATCTGCATGTAATCGGCAGGAACGCTGGTCATCAGAATCTTGCGCTTTTCAATCGCGCACTGGCCCACCAGGCCCTGTCCCATATCCAGCCGCTTGCCGTGCGCAGCGCGGCCCTCCGCTGCGTAGCTTGCCACCAGCACAAGTCCTGCGCTGTTGCCGTGCCGTGTGTCGAGAACATAGAACTCGGCACGGCTCGCGGCCACGACTGGTGCGAGCTCGGACAGAATCAGCCCGCCCACGTCTTCGAGCGCCTTCTGTCCCTGCAGCATGCGGCTGAACTTCGCCAGGTTGGTTTTGAGCCAGTCCTGCTCGGTATTCTTGCGCGTCGTGTCCCGCAGGTTGCGGATCATTTCATTGATCGTGTCCTTGAGCGCTGCCACTTCGCCCTGGGCCTGGACCGTGATCGAACGCGTCAAGTCTCCCTGCGTGACCGCAGTAGCCACTTCGGCGATGGCACGCACCTGGGTAGTCAGATTTTCCGCGAGTTGATTGACGTTCTCCGTGAGCCCCTTCCAGGTGCCGGAGGCACCGGGCACCTTGGCTTGCCCTCCCAGCTTTCCCTCGACGCCGACTTCCCGCGCCACGCTGGTTACCTGCTCGGCAAACAGCGCAAGCGTGTCGATCATGCCGTTGATCGTATCAGCCAACGCGGCGATCTCGCCTTTGGCCTGCACCGTAAGTTTCTGGTTCAGATCACCCTCGGCCACGGCGCTGACGACCCTGGCGATGCCCCGCACCTGGCCGGTCAGATTGCCGGCCATGAAATTCACGCTGTCCGTAAGGTCTTTCCATGTTCCCGATACGCCAGGCACGCGAGCCTGCCCGCCCAGCCTGCCATCGGTACCGACTTCGCGTGCCACCCGCGTGACCTCTGCGGCAAAGGAACTCAATTGATCCACCATGGTGTTGATGGTGTTCTTGAGTTCCTGGATCTCGCCTTTGACATCGACGGTGATCTGTTTCGAAAGGTCGCCAGTTGCCACCGCGGTCGTTACCTCCGCGATATTGCGTACCTGCGCAGTGAGGTTGCTCGCCATCGAGTTGACGCTGTCGGTCAGATCCTTCCATGTGCCTGCTACGCCCTGTACGTCGGCCTGCCC
Organism: uncultured bacterium; assembly: GCA_965233135.1. Classification (GTDB taxonomy): domain Bacteria; phylum Pseudomonadota; class Gammaproteobacteria; order Burkholderiales; family JACQAP01; genus JACQAP01. Next base: position 7,998 of record CBDDRM010000128.1, read on the forward strand.
GCCGAGCTTGCCTTCGGTGCCTACTTCGCGCGCTACGCGCGTGACCTCTGCAGCGAACGAGCGCAGCTGATCGACCATGGTATTGATGGTGTTCTTGAGCTCCTGGATCTCACCCTTCACATCGACGGTGATTTTCTTGGAAAGATCGCCTTTCGCGACGGCGGTGGTGACTTCGGCAATGTTGCGCACCTGCGCCGTCAAGTCGCCTGCCATGAAATTCACGCTGTCGGTCAGATCTTTCCACGTGCCGGCCACGCCCTGCACCTGCGCCTGTCCGCCCAGGCGACCCTCGGTGCCTACTTCGCGCGCGACGCGCGTGACCTCCGCGGCAAAGGAGCTCAACTGGTCCACCATCGTGTTGACGGTGTTCTTGAGCTCGAGAATCTCTCCCTTGACGTCCACCGTGATTTTTTTTGAAAGATCGCCCTTAGCGACCGCGGTCGTCACCTCGGCAATGTTGCGCACCTGTGCGGTCAGGTTGCTTGCCATCGAGTTGACGCTGTCGGTCAGATCCTTCCACGTGCCGGCCACGCCCTGCACTTCCGCCTGTCCGCCCAGGCGACCCTCGGTCCCTACTTCGCGCGCCACGCGCGTGACTTCCGCGGCGAACGAGCGCAACTGATCCACCATGGTGTTGATGGTGCTTTTCAGTTCCGAGATCTCGCCCTTCACGTCCACCGTGATCTTGCGGGAAAGATCCCCGCTTGCCACCGCAGTCGTGACATCGGCGATGTTGCGCACCTGCGCTGTCAGGTTGCTGGCCATGAAGTTGACGCTGTCCGTGAGATCCTTCCAGGTGCCCGCGACGTCGCGCACGTCCGCCTGTCCGCCGAGCCGTCCTTCGGTGCCCACCTCGCGTGCAACGCGCGTGACTTCAGCCGCGAACGAACTGAGCTGATCGACCATGGTGTTGACTGTATTCTTCAGTTCCAGGATTTCGCCCTTGACGTCCACGGTAATCTTGCGTGACAGGTCGCCGCGCGCAACCGCTGTCGTGACATGCGCGATATTGCGCACCTGTGCGGTCAGGTTGCTCGCCATCGAGTTCACACCGTCGGTCAAATCCTTCCAGGTGCCCGAAACGCCCTCAACCACCGCCTGACCCCCGAGCCTGCCTTCGGTGCCGACTTCGCGAGCGACTCGCGTAACCTCGGAGGCGAACGAGCGCAACTGGTCCACCATGGTGTTGATGGTGTTCTTGAGTTCGAGAAACTCGCCCTTGACGTCGACGGTGATCTTGCGCGAAAGGTCGCTCTTTGCGACGGCCGTCGTCACGTCTGCGATGTTGCGCACCTGGGCCGTAAGATTGCCGGCCATGGAATTGACACTGTCCGTCAGATCCTTCCAGGTGCCGGCTACGCCCTTGACCTTCGCCTGTCCGCCCAGCTTGCCTTCGGTGCCCACCTCACGCGCGACGCGCGTGACTTCGGCGGCAAACGAAGCGAGCTGATCGACCATCCGGTTTACCGTGCGGGCGGTGCGCAGGAACTCGCCTTCCAGCGGCCGTTCGGCGAGCTCCAGCGCCATGCTCTGCGAGAGATCCCCTTGGGCCACAGCACCGATGACGCGTGCAGTTTCGCTGGTCGGATGAACAAGATCGTCGATCAGCGCATTGACCGAGGCGAGCGAGTCCTTCCAGAATCCCCGAAGCTCGCCGAGCGATCCACGTTCGTTCAATTTCCCCTGCTTGCCAACCACCTGACGCAGTCGCGCCAGTTCCCGGGCGATACCCTCGTTCAGATCGACCAGATCGTTGAAGGCCTCGGAAATTTTTCCCGACAAGCCGGTCCATTCAAGAGGCAAGCGCGTGGAATGATCGCCTTTCTTGAGGGACGCCAAGGCACCGAGCAATACGCCGACCTCTTGGGCCGACAAACTTTCTCGATCGATCACCTTCATCGCAAACCCCCTGCAATAACATGAGCCGACGACAGGCGCTGGAAAACGTATACCCGTTCAGGCCAGAACCTTTTCCTCGAGGTTGTAGCGCATGTCCACGCGTTCGCCACGGCGCGAGATCGCCACCGATTCCGCTTCCGCCAGGGCCTCCACATCGCTCCACTCGAGCCGACGGTATGCCTCGGTGCCCTCGAGATCGATCGACTCATCGGTGGGTTGAATCAGCACCGACAGCATGACCTGACGATCCAGAATTTCGGCGGTCAGCGTCAACTTCGCCGGCCCTGGCGCGGCATCACTAATAGCGATCAGGGCACCGGCCAGGACGTTTCGGATCGCGTTAAGCGAAACACGCGGTCCAGGAGACGGCACTTCGTTTCGGATCGAGAAGCCCCGCAACTCGAAATCGGTATGAAGCAATGAGAGGCATTCGTCGATGCCCTCCGCCAGCGTCGTCGAGGCCCGCTCTTCGCGTACCAGCCAGGTGATCTGGCTCGTAAACGAAAGCATTGCCGTGCGCGACAAACCATTTATCTTGCCGATGCTTTCGGCGAGTCGGGACGCCTCGAGCGCGGGGTCCTGCATCTGCCATTCCAGGGCCTCGGCTATCAACCCTATGGGGTGCAGTTTTCCCACAACGCGGTGTCGGATTGCCGGGCCGAGCCGGCGCAGCAGCGCATATCGCGCAGCTTCAATGGACGTTTTGGACATGTTTGCTAGTGTGCGAATGGCCTTTTTATGCAACGGATGCCCGCACATCTGCGCGCCGACGGTGGCCCTGCTTCAAGCGGCCCTGCCTGTCGGTGCAACGGCGCGCAGCCGCCGAGGTTAGCGGCCGATCATATCAGCGCCCTTGGTCGATTTATGTAGGATTTTTCCCACAAAAGATTTCGGCCTACAGGAGTTACCGCGCCCATTGCCCTCTGGCAACATCCGCGGCGAGCATTCGATTCAACGGTTCGCTACAGAAACTCCATGATATTTGCTGACCGCGGTTCCCTGGATCGAACCTTGGGCTCTGAGGGGGGCTCCATGCGCAATATCGATACGCAGCCAGCGGCCGACGACGAGGGCCGCGGCGTACCAGTTGGACCGGCCGCGACACCGATGAGAATTCTCATCGTGGACGATCATGCCATCGTGCGCGCCGGCCTGAAGCAGTTTATTGTCAACGAGCCGGACATGACGGTCGCGGGCGAAGCCGAGAGCGGCCTGGAAGCGCTTGCAATGGTGCGCGATGCCCCTTGGGACGTGGTTATTCTCGATATCTCGATGCCCAACCAGAATGGCGTCGATACGCTGCGGCGCATCAAACTTATCAAGCCGGATTTGCCCGTGTTGATTCTGTCCGGCTTTCCGGAAAGCCAGTACGCAGTGAACCTCATGCGGGCGGGCGCCAGCGGCTATCTGAACAAGGATGGGGCAGCCCGCGATCTGATTGGCGCCTTGCGCGCCGTGTTTCGTGGCGAGAAGTACATGACGTCAGCATTGACGGACATTCTGGTGGGCGATCTGGCGGACGCGAAGGACGAACGCCCACCGCACAATCTGCTGTCGGAGCGTGAGTTCCAGGTATTCCGCCACCTCGCATCAGCCAGCAGCGTGTCAAGTATCGCGCAGCGATTGGGGTTGTCGGTCAAGACCGTGAGCACGTACCGCACACGCACGCACGAAAAAATGAAGTTGCATACCAACGCCGAACTGACCCAATACGCGATCCGGCACGGCCTGGTCGACTAGGTGCGATCCGAGCCAAAAAACCAAGTGCCGCGTCGTGCTTTCGAGGAAGCGCCGCTGCAGGCTGCCAGCGGCTTGACGTCTCAGGCGGGC
>CBDDRM010000129.1:0-36490 GCA_965233135.1 uncultured bacterium
ATATGGCCGCTTATCTCGCGACGCTCAAATAATTACTGCGTCCCCCGCGTCGCGGTCTCACGCAAACTTATGGCATTGCCCTGAGCATCGGCACGTAATCCTTGCTTGCCGATATGCTGTTGTGATCGGCGCCACGCAGTATCTGCAGTGACGCAATCCCGGGCGGAAACCTTGCATGCAAAGCCTCCGTGCTGGCACGTGGTACGATTTCATCCTGCTCAGCCGCGATAATCACGGTGGGCGCAGTGATCCGTGCGGCATATCGCCACGATTCGAACTTGTCCAACAACAGCCAGCGCACCGGGAAGTAGGGGAACTGGCTGGCCGCAAGATGCTGCAGGCTGTCAAATGGCGTGATGAGGATCAGTTTTCCGACGTTTCGCAGACTTGCCACTTGCACTGCCACACCGCTGCCGAGGCTGCGTCCCACCACGACAATATGCCCATGCTCAGATTGAACCCTGTCGAATAGCGCAAACGCGTCGGCCACGAGCGCTGCTTCGGAAGGCCGCCCGGAACTGCCACCATAGCCCCGGTAATGCAATAAATAAATGGCATGATCGGGAAAAGCCTCGCTCAGGCTGGGCAGGCTGAAGTTCACGTTTTCCGCATTGCCTCCGAAGTAGATCACCGCACGCGACCCGCTCCGTGGCTGTGCGGTGACGAGCACGCGAGCATCAGCATCGCCCGCCAGCTCGAATACCAAGGCGCCCGGTGCGCTCGCGGAAGGTTGCGGAAAATAGATAAGGGAACGCTGGATGACAAAGAGCAGGGCGCAGCCTCCAATATAAACTAGCAGAACCAGGCCAGCGAGCAGGATCACGGTACGCATTGGTCAATGGCTTGGCGCCGGAGCGCGCGCTGGTGATGGAGGGCGCTTGTGCCCTGCGATAAGCCGGAAGCAATCAGTGGCAGCGTGTTCAGGTAAAACTGGACGCCTGGCATTGCAGGGAGTGGTCAGATGTGCATCGCTATTACGGTCACTCAGGGCCTTGGCAACGGCCTGTCGCTGCGTTGCAAGCGGTCGTCCAGCTCCCCGATATATGCGGACAACGAATTCTCGGTTTGTGCCATGGTGGTGCCAATATCGCGCTGGAGCTGATCGAGCCGAGCCGCGAGTCTCGCTTGCGCCTCGCTGGACTCCCCTCCTAGTTTTTGCAGTTCAGCTTGCAGAAACGACCGAAGCTCCGTGAAGCGCGAGGCCTCCGCTTTGTCCGCCAGCTCGCGTTGTTCCTGCATTTCGCGCGCGTGGCGCCGGGTATCGATCAGCACCGCAGTCTGCAGGTAGACCATGTAGAACAGAAACAGCAGCGTCAGCAGCGCTGAAATGGCCAACATGATCAGCCCGAGTGGCGCTTGCACCTCGGTCACGAGCAATGAAAGGGACATCGGCGTCATGATGGCCTTCCAGTTCACGATCGCGAAGACCCCGATCAAGATCAGGACACCCAGCAACACCAGCGTGCGTACACGCATCGGATCCTCCCTTCAACTGAACAATCGGGCTTCCACGCGTTATTTGCAAACAATGAGGTGGAGGCAATGTGGATTCTACGATCTTACGAGCGCGCACGGCATCAGCCGAGTAAGACCTCCGCCGGTACTCATTGCGCCGCCGAAGCCCCGGTCGCTGCAGGGATCACCCGCCAGATGGCGTTGCCGACGTCATCGGCGACCAGCAACGCGCCGGCCTTGTCGATCGCGACGCCGACAGGGCGGCCATAGGCATCTCCATCGGCATTGACGAATCCGGTCAACACTTCTTCCATTTCGCCCGCAGGTTTTCCGTTGGCGAACGGCACGAACACGACCTGGTACCCGCTGGCCGGTTTACGGTTCCAGGAGCCATGCTGGCCGATAAAGACCCCGTTGGCATATCGCGCCGGAAGGAGTTTCGCCTTGTAGAAGACCAGACCGAGCGAACCGGTGTGCGGGCCGAGCGCATAATCTGGAGAAACAGCTTTGGCGACCAGATCCGGGCGGGGCGGCGTGACGCGCTCATCGACGTGCTGCCCAAAATAGCTGTAAGGCCAGCCATAGAAGGCCCCATCCCTCACCGAGGTCATATAGTCCGGAACCAAATCGCTGCCCAGCTCATCGCGCTCATTCACGGCGGTCCAGAGCGCACCGCTTTGCGGCTGCCAGTCCATGCCGTTCGGGTTACGCAGGCCAGATGCGAAAAGTCTTGAGCTGCCGGTCGCCGGGTCGACTTCGAGGATTGCCGCTCGATTCTCTTCTTTGTCCATGCCATGTTCGGCCACATTGCTGTTGGACCCGACCGTTGCATAGAGTTTGCTGCCGTCCTGGCTGGCGATGATATTCTTGGTCCAGTGATGGTTCAGCGGTCCCGCCGGCAAGTCGACGATTTTCCTGCCAGGTTCGCTGATTTCGGTGACACCCTCCTGATAGGGGAAGCGCACGATGGCGTCGGTATTTGCGACGTAAAAATCCTGACCCACCAGGGCCATGCCGAACGGCGAGTTCAGCCCTTGCAGGAATACGCTTCGGGTTTCCGCCTTGCCGTCGCCATCAGCGTCGCGAAGCAGCGTTATCCGATTCGCACTTGGCACGCCCGCACCCGCCCGCGCCATGACTTTTTTCATGACCCAGCCCCTGATGCCTTGGTTATCTTCCGGCTTCGGCGGCGCATTGGTTTCGGCAACGAGTACATCGCCGTTCGGTAGAACATACAGCCAGCGTGGGTGATTGAGCCCGGTTGCGAACGCTTCCACCGCGAGGCCCTGGGCCGCTTTCGGTTTGCCATCAGCAGGCCAGCCTTTGGCGGGTGCAATGTTCACCGTAGGCAGCAGCGATTTCTGCGGCGGGGGCAGGGCGGGATCGGGGCCGGTGCCGGCCTTCAGCGGTAAGGTGGCTCTATCGCCACAGCCAGCGAGGCTGAGCAACAATGCCAGGCCTAGAGAGGTTGTCGAGGTACGCATAAGGAATCTCCCGGCGTGAGCTTAGCGACAGATTCGGGGCCGTGCGAAATACGAATGATTATTCCGGCTCGATGGAATCCAACTACCAACTCACTGACCCCGACCGGCGCTGTTGGTTCGCCGGAAAGTGATTCCCTTCAACGCGCAACTCCGGAGCGCCTGGTTCAACGTCTGGCCTGGCGGGGTAAGGCTCGCGGTAAAATCACGGTCATCTTGAACGCAGACTTGCAGCTTTTCTTCGCGGATTCCGGACCGCTTGCCCGCACCATCCCCGGGTACCGGCTTCGTCCGCAACAAACGCAGATGGCGCTGGCGGTCGCACAGGCCATTGCAAGCAATGGCGTGCTGATCGTTGAGGCCGGCACCGGCACGGGCAAGACTTTCGCCTACCTGGTCCCTGCCTTGTCCAAGGGGGGAAAGGTCATCATCTCCACCGGCACCAAGACACTTCAGGATCAACTCTACTTGCGCGATATTCCTGTGGTGCGCAACGCGCTGCAGGCGCCCGTCACCGTGGCCTTGCTCAAGGGCCGGGCCAATTACGTCTGTCACTACCACCTGGAACGTGCCAAGAACGACGGCCGGTTTCTGAATCGCGACGATGTCGTGTACCTGGCTCGCATCGAATCGTATGCAAAGACCAGCAACACGGGCGATCGCAGTGGACTCGCGGAAGTCCCCGAGGATGCCACGGTCTGGTCCCAAGTCACATCGACGCGCGAAAATTGCCTGGGCGGCGACTGTCCGAGGTATCAGGAGTGTTTTGTCATGGAAGCCCGAAAGCAGGCGATGGAAGCAGACGTGGTCGTGGTGAACCATCATCTGTTCTTCGCCGACGTGGTATTGCGCGACGAGGGAGTGGCTGAATTGCTGCCCGCCTGCAACACGGTGATCTTCGATGAAGCTCACCAGTTACCGGAAACGGCCAGCCTGTTTTTCGGCGAGAGCGTGTCCAGCAGCCAGCTCGTGGAACTTGCTCGTGATACCCGTATGGAGACCGCGACGGCTGCGAAAGATAACGTTGCCCTGACCGATGCCGCGGCGGCGCTCGAAAAATCGGCGCGTGACATGCGATTGCAGTTTCGCGAAGATGCCGGCCGTCAGCCTTACGCCGCCGCGCGCGACAATCCGGCGTTTGGTGGAGCCCTTGACGCTGCAGTCACGCGGCTGACTGATCTAACCGCGTTGCTGGAATCGCAAGCTGATCGCTCGGAGGGATTGCGCAACTGCTGGACGCGCGGAATTGCGCTACTTGGGGCGCTGATGCGCTGGGAGGAAGAAGAGGACAAGGCGTGGGTGCGCTGGCTCGAGATTTTTGCCGGGTCGGTGCACCTGAATGCCACCCCGTTGTCGATCGCGGACATTTTTCATCGGCAGGTAACGGGTAATCCGCGGGCATGGATTTTCACGTCCGCAACCTTGTCGGTGCAAGGCAACTTTTCCCATTATCAGCGCGAACTTGGCCTGACAGATGCCGCGACGGCTTTCTGGGACAGCCCGTTCGATTACGCGAATCAGGCGGTACTCTACGTGCCCGAAGGGTTGCCCGAGCCCAATGCCGAGGGTTATACGCGCAAGGCCGTGGACGCCGCGCTGCCCATCATCGAAGCGGCCGAAGGCCGCACGTTCTTTTTGTTCACCAGTTTGCGCGCCATGCGCGAGGCGCGCGCGTTGATGGAACACGGCATGAAGAAAATGGGAATGGAATACCCGTTGCTCATGCAGGGCGAAGGATCGCGCACACAACTGCTCGAACGCTTTCGCAAACTCGGCAATGCAGTTCTTCTGGGCAGCCAGTCATTCTGGGAAGGCGTGGATGTTCGCGGCGAGGCGCTTTCGCTGGTGATCATCGACCGGCTGCCGTTTGCGCCGCCGGACGACCCGGTGCTGGCCGCGCGCATCGAGATGATCAACGGCGAGGGCCGCAATGCGTTCATGGAGTATCAATTGCCGCAGGCGGTCATTACGCTGAAGCAGGGGGCGGGGCGCCTCATTCGCGACGAAAACGACCGCGGCGTACTGATGATCTGCGATCCGCGAGTGATCACCAAGCATTACGGCAAGCGCATCTGGCGCAGCCTGCCGCCCATGCGCCGCACGCGCGATGCGGCCGAAGTACTGGACTTTTATCGCCGGATTGCGGGTGCGGCGGCCGCCTGATCAGGTTGCGCCTGCGACCATAAAGTGCGGACGGATCAGCCAGATCCAAAGCGCCCACAGGGCTGCGATCCACAGCAGCACGATGATCGTTGCCGCAATCCAGTTGCGAGGCTTTGGCCGGTGGGCCTCCATCCATGCCTGGGCTCTTGCCCGCGCATCCAGCAGAACCTCTTGTGGCATCAGCTTCAGGACCAGCCAGAGCGCGGCTGGTAACAGGATAACCTCGTCGAGATAACCGAGGACGGGAATGAAATCGGGTATCAGGTCGATAGGAGAAAGGGCGTAGGCGACGATCGCTATCGCCAGCCACTTTGCATACCACGGCGCACGCGGGTCGCGCGAAGCGAACCACACGACGAGCGCCTGGCGCCTAAGGCTCGCAGCCCAAGCCTTCAGCCGTGCGAACATGCTTCAGGCGGCCAGTTCCCCGTGCAGATCATGCGTATCCGCGCGGGTGATGCGCACCTGCACGAAGTCCCCCGGCTTGACATTGGCAGCCTTGCGGACGTGTACGATTCCGTCGATCTCCGGCGCATCGGCGCTGGATCGTCCCAGCGCCTTGTTCTGTTTGAGTTCATCGATCAGCACTGTCAGCGTCGTACCCACTTTGCGTTGCAGGCGCTTTGCGCTGATTTGCTCCTGAACCGCCATAAAGCGCGCGCGGCGTTCTTCGCGAATTTCAGCGGGTAGCGCGTCGGCAAGCGCATTCGCTGCGGCACCTTGCACCGGCGAGTAGGCAAAACAGCCTACTCGGTCGAGCTGTGCTTCTTCGAGAAAGGCCAACAGCTCGGTAAATTCCGCTTCCGTCTCTCCCGGGAATCCGGCGATGAAGGTGCTGCGAATCGTAATGTCGGGACAAACGTTGCGCCAGGCGCGGATGCGTTCCAGGTTGTCCTGCGCATTCGCAGGACGTTTCATCAGTTTGAGAATACGCGGGCTGGCGTGCTGGAAAGGAACGTCGAGGTAAGGCAGGATCTTGCCTTGTGCCATCAAGGGAATGATTTCGTCGACGTGCGGATAGGGGTAGACATAGTGCAAGCGCACCCATACGCCGAGCCCGCTCAGCGCCTGGGTCAGCTCCGTCATGCGGGTTTTCACAGGCCTTCCGCCCCAGAAGCCCGTGCGGTACCTGATATCGACGCCATAGGCGCTGGTGTCTTGCGAGATCACCAACAGCTCCTTGACCCCTGACTTCACCAGGTTTTCCGCTTCCTGCATAACTTCGCCGACCGGACGGCTCACCAGATCCCCGCGCATCGATGGGATGATGCAGAACGAGCACCGATGATTGCAGCCTTCGGAGATCTTGAGATAGGCAAAGTGTTTCGGCGTGAGCTTTATCCCTTGGGGCGGGACGAGATCGGAGAACGGATCGTGCGGCTTCGGCAGATGGTCATGCACTGCACGCATGACCTGGTCGGTTGCGTGGGGGCCGGTGACGGCGAGAACATGAGGATGCGCCAGCTTCACCACGTCCGCTTTGGCTCCAAGGCAGCCGGTAACGATGACCTTGCCATTCTCGGCAAGTGCTTCGCCAATGGCGTCGAGCGATTCCTCCACTGCCGCGTCGATGAATCCGCAGGTATTTACCACAACCAGATCTGCATCGCTGTAACTGCCCGAGATCTGGTAACCCTCGGCACGAAGTTGCGTGAGGATACGTTCGGAATCGACCAGTGCTTTCGGGCAGCCGAGCGAAACGAATCCCACGCGGGGTTGGACGGACGCCACGGTGGGGGAACTCGTTTTATGTGCGCTCATGGATTGACCGGATGAAAAACGGCGCGGAACCGCAAGCTCCGCGCCGTACGATAGGCTCCCACAAATCCCTAGGAGGCCGTCTTCTTCTGCGGCTGCTTGAACGAATCCGACTCGGGGGCGGGCTCGGACTTCGCCTCAGTACCGGTGCCGGCGGGATTCGTTCCGAAGGGAAAATTGCCGAATATCGAGCGTGCCTGTTTCTGCAGTTGCTGTTGCATGTCGAGAAACGTAGTCGCGCTTTGCTCGAGATAGCTCGACATGAGCCCCTGGATGGTGGGCCCCTGCATCTTTACGAACTGACTCCACGCTTCGGCGTTGAGCATGGGGTTGTCGCCGAACTTCGGAACACTTTGCTCCTGCAACCGACGCTGAATCTCCACGAAGGTCTGGATGTTCTTGTCGAGATAACTGCCCATCATGCCTTGCATGGCATTGCCATAGAAGCGGATGATCTGGGAAAGCATGTCGGACGAAAACATCGGCGCACCGGCGCTTTCCTCCTCGAGAATGATCTGCAAAAGTATGCTGCGGGTGAGGTCCTCTTCGCTTTTTGCATCTACCACTCTGAAGACAACCTGATCGAGCACCAGTTGCTTTACGTCGGCCAGGGTGATGTAGCTGCTGGTTGCCGTGTCATACAACCGGCGATTGGGATATTTCTTTATCAGACGGGTATCTTCGGTCATCGTTGTGCAGTCCGGAAAAGTTGCACTGGCCCTCATCAGCAGGTCGACGCTTCGGTCTGTGGCAGTGCGCGAGACCGGCATTATAACCATATGAAATTTATGTTTTACCAAACTTTATGCATCGCGCAAAAAAATTTGACAGCAGAGTTTTGAACCCCTACTATTCATCTTGTGCAATGCAACATACGTGCTTTTCCGCAATTCCCGGAAATGTGGCATTAGTCCCTAAAAATTAGGAGGTTAAATTGAATACTCAGCTGAATGAGAATTTTGCGGCATTGAACAAGACTCAGATGGAGTCTGCCGTCCAGGCATTTCAGATCGGGTTTGGCGCGTGGGAAATGCTGGTCAAACTCAACCTCGAAGCCTCGAAGTCGCTATTGCAGGAAAGCGTGTCTAGCACGCAAGCGCTGGTTTCGGTCCGCGACGTGGCCGGATTATCGTCCTGGTGGGGCGGGCAATTCCGCGCCGGGGTCGACAAGTTTTCCGGCTACTCCCGCAATGTCTATGAAATTGTCGGCCAGACTGCGGGCAATTTGGGCGAGTTGATGGAACAGACATTGCTTAGCTCTAATCAGGAGATGGTGGACTGGGTCGACGAAACGCTTAAATCGTCCTCGATTCCACAATCGGAAGCCACGGCGGTGGCCGCAAGGGCCGCGATGGCGAACGCAAAATCGGCGATAGAAGGAATTTCCAAGGCTGTCAGACAGACAGCAGGATACGCGGATGCCAATGTCAGAGCGGCCGCGGCGGCGACGGCAGAAGCTGTGAAGAGCACCGCAAAGTAACGGATTCAAGGCTCCTCCCCCTTTATCTAAAGGTTACCCTTTGGTAAAGGTTAAGCCCCGATAGATTCTATCGGGGCTTTTTTTGCACCTCATTAGTGCACAAAACGTCAGAACATTGACATGAAACGGCACCTCGTATGCAGCCGAACGTACCGAACTGTTGCAATATCTGTTCGCCCCGTGCCCGGGTCAGGACATGTGTTGACCGCCATTGATGGAGATGTTGGCGCCTGTCACGAACGCTGCCTCATCCGAGGCCAGGTAGATGATTAGGCCTGCTACCTCGGCGGGCAATCCCAACCGGTTCAAGGGGATCTGCGGCAGAATCTTCGAGTCGAGAATCTCCTGCGGAATGGCGGTAACCATCTTGGTGCCGATATAGCCCGGCGAGATGGTGTTAACGGTTACGCCTTTGCGCGCGACCTCGTATGCAAGCGCCTTGGTAAATCCGTGCATGCCGGCTTTGGCTGCGGAATAGTTGGTCTGACCGAATGCACCCTTTTGGCCATTGACCGAGGAGACATTGATGACTCGCCCCCAATTGCGCTCGACCATCCCGTCGAGCACCTGTTTGGTCATGTTGAAGACGCTGTCGAGATTGGTACTGATCACGGCGTCCCAGTCGGCCTTGGTCATTTTCTTGAATGTCATGTCGCGCGTAATTCCGGCGTTGTTGACCAGCACATCGATGGGGCCGACTTCGCTTTGCACTTTCATGACGCATTCCCGGCAGGAGTCGAAGTTTGCGACATCCGCCGGGTAGGCGCGAAAATCGTAGCCGCGTTGTTTCATTCCAGCCATCCAATCCGCTGCCTTCTTGTTTCCAGGGGAATAAGTGGTGACGACGGTATATCCCTGATCAGCCATCTTGGTGCAGATGGACTCACCCAGACCGCCCATGCCTCCGGTTACCAGAACGATTCTCTTTGCCATGACCGCCTCTCCTCTTTGAAGTGCTTTTTTTGGACGTGCTTTTGTGATTTTTACCGTCAGCGCTCGCGCTCGCGGTTCCCTTCACGTACCGGCCTGGCGCCGGTTCGATCGGCACGTATTGCTGATTTCCTGCTACAGCGGGAGCCGTCGTCCAGGCGCCTGAACGCTGGCCCAACCATTTAGCCCAATGTGTCCACCAGCTTCCATTGTGCTGCGACGCACCGTCGAGCCAGCGCTCCGCCGTTGCTTCGCCGGCTTCATTGCGCCAATAGTGCCGTCTGTTCTGCGAGGCTGGATTGACTACTCCCGCAACATGGCCGCTGGCGCCAAGTACGAATTCGGAGGGCCCGCCCAATAATCTTGCGCTCGCAAACGCGGATCGCCAGGGGACGATATGGTCTTCTCGCGTCGCCATGATGTAGGCCGGAACGTCAATTGCCCCAAGATCTACCGGTACCCCAGAGGCCTTGAGTTTACCGGGAATTTTCAGGTTATTCTCAAGATACATATTGCGCAAATAATAGGCGTACAGCCGGCCAGGCAAGTTGCTGCCGTCGGTATTCCAGTAAAGCAGGTCGAAGGCGCGCGGTGTCTTGCCTTTCAGATAATTGTTCACGACAAAATGCCAGATCAATTCGTTGGAGCGCAGCGAGGCGAATGTCTGCGCCAGTTTGCTACCCGACATTGCACCGGATTCGCGAAACTCCTGTTCGCACTGTTCCACAAATCCGCGGTCGATATAAACGCTGATCTCTCCCGGATCCGAGAAATCCAGCATGGTAGCCAGCAGCGTTAGTGAGGCGGCAACGTTGTGCCTGCGGGCGGCCATGACGGCCAGTGCACTGGCGAGCAGCGTGCCACCGACGCAAAATCCCAGTGTGTTGATCTTGTCGGCGCCGGCGATCGACTGAATCACCTGTAGCGGGGCCAGGACGCCGCTCTGAATATAATCTTCCCATCCGAGGTGTCCGAGCGCCGGCGGGATATTGCGCCATGAAATGATGAATGTCGTGAAGCCCTGGGCGACACAGAACCGAACGAAGGAATTTTCCGGCTGGAGGTCTAGGATGTAATATTTATTGATGAATGGCGGCACGATCAGCAGCGGAATCGCCCGGGTCTGTGCGGTCGAGGGCGCGTATTGGATGAGCTGCATGACCTCATTCTCGAACACCACGGCGCCTGGCGTGATGGCAAGATTGCGCCCGACTTCGAACGCCTGCTCGTCAGTCATGGAAATGCGGCCGCGGGCAACATCTTCGGCCAGCATTTTGACGCCACGAGCGAGACTCTCCCCTCCGGTTTGTGCCGCCAGCTTGATGACTTCCGGATTGGTCGTCGCAAAATTATTCGGCGACATCGCATCGGTCAACTGGCGTAACTGGAATTGCAGGCGCCGCTTGGCTGCAGCGCTTAGTTCAGGCAGTTCACCCAGGGCAAGCAGGAAACGCGTGTTGAGCAGATAAGCCTGCCGCAGGTACTGAAAGAAAGGCAGCCCCCATTCGGGCGCATCAAAGCGGCGGTCTTCTTGCGCGGTGAGTGATTTCGCGGTTTCCCCGGCATTGGCCAATTGCCTCCACAGCCTTAAATGCTCCCGATAGAAGTTTTCTTCGAGCGCACGCAATTTGTCGAGTTGACCCGGGTTTGCGGATGCGAAAAGTTGCATCAGCGCCTCAAGGTCGGCGCGGCCGGCCGAAGGAAGTTCGTTCAGAAACTTGCCGAGCATTTCCCCGCCGGTGAGGTCCATTTCGCGCAGTGCGCCGCCAGGCAAACTGATTGGAGTGGTCATTGCGGCGTTTTTTGAACCGGCGTACGAAAGAGGGTCCCTGTCGGATTCTTGACCGGCCACCGCCACCAGTCAAGGGCACGGCGTCGGGCACGCGAAGGTCGGAGACTGATTAATTTTCTGGCGACGCAAAGCGCGCGCTTCAGGCAATTCCGTCCACAAAGAAGCGGACCAATGCGATAGAGCCAATCCCCAGGCAAATCATTACCACTTGCTCGAGCGTGGCGCGCAATTCCGGGCGACGGTGCAGCCCGGGGATCAAGTCCGCAACGGATACGTACAACATGCTTGCTGCCGCCAGCGCAAGCAGCGTGGGCACCCAGTCCTGCATGGAGCGCAACGTGTAGTAGGCGAGCAGTCCGCCCACCAGGGTCGCAACACTCGACACCAGGTTGAACGCGAACGCGCGGGCTTTGCTGAAACCGGAATGCAGCAGGATGACGAAATCGCCCACTTCCTGGGGAATTTCGTGGGCAATGATAGCCAGTGCAGTGACGATGCCAAGCCCGGTGTCGGCCATGAAGGCGGCGGCAATGAGAACGCCATCGACAAAATTGTGAATCGTGTCGCCGATCATGATCATCAGGCCGCTGCGCCCGTGATCGTTGGGATCGCCGTAATGATCGTGCGCTTCGCATTGTTCCGTATGGCAATGGCGCCACAAAACCAGTTTCTCGAGCACGAAGAAAAACAGGATACCGCCCAGAATGACAGCCGCAAGCCGGTGCGCGTGGCCGCTTTGCTCGAAGGCATGCGGCAAGATTTCGAGAAATACCGCACCTAACAACGCCCCAATGGCATAGCTGATCAATATCGGTACCTGAATAGCGGACGCCCGCAGGGCGAGCACGGCCGCGCTGACGATACTGAGAAGGGCGCCGGCAACCGACGCGACGATGATCCAGGCGAGTGTGGACATTCGAACCAGGCAAGTGAACCAAACCAGTGAGTATAGCGGGCCTGTCAGGCCCGCCGCTCATCATCGATCCAGATCAGCGCGGCCATCCGGCCCGATACTTTGTCGCGCCGGTGCGAAAAGAAACGGGTGGGATTCGCCACCGTGCATTGTCCGCCCCCGTGCACGCTGGTTAAACCGAGTGCCGTCAACCGCTGTCGCGCGAGTTCGAACAGATCCGCGAACCACTTGCCCGAGGTATGGGCCCGAAATGCCGCTTTGGCTGCGGCATCATGCGCGATGAACGCGGCGCGCACCTCGTCGCCGACTTCGAATGCAGCCGGGCCGATGGCCGGGCCCAGATAGGCGATCACGTCTTTTGCCGGAGCATCAAGTGCTTTGAACGTGTTCTCGACAACGCCGCCAGCCAGACCCCGCCAGCCCGCGTGTGCCACGCCGACCGCGCTGCCATCCCGATGCGCAAGCAGGACTGGCAGGCAGTCGGCAACAAGGACCACGTTGACGCAGCCCGGCCCGAAAGATATCGAAGCGTCTGCCGGCACGAGTCCGGACACGTGCTGCGCCTCTACGACATCGCTGCCGTGCACCTGATTCAGCCACTTCGGTTGTGCCGGCAGGTACTGTCCGAGCAATCGCCGATTGGCGTCGACGCGCTGAGGGTCGTCGCCAACCCGCAAGCCGAGGTTCATGCTCGCGTACGGCCCGACACTGCTGCCGCCGTTGCGCGTGGTGATCAGCGCGCGGACGCGACCGGCCACGGGCCAGTGTGGAACGATCCAGTCTTCAGGCGGCGCTGGCGCCATTGAGCAGTTCGAGCAAGACGCAAAGATCCGCCGGCAACTCAGCGGTCCATGTCAATGGTTCTGCGGTGCGCGGATGCAGCAACGCCAGCTTAGCGGCGTGCAGCGCCTGCCTGGGAAAAGCAAGCGCTGCGTGGGGCAGGGTGCTCTTGCGAGGATTGCTGCCGTATACCTGATCGCCGATCAGCGGATGCTGGATCGAACTCAGATGCACCCGGATCTGGTGCGTGCGGCCCGTGTCCAGCCGGCAGCGCAGCTGCGTCCAGCCATTGCCGTGTGCGACCGGAAAATAATAAGTCCTCGCGGGCTTGCCGCGGGTGACGATGGCCATGCGGGTGCGCTGGACCGGATGGCGGCCGATGGGTGCTTCCACGGCGCCTTCGTGCGCGACGACTCCATGCACGATTGCCGTGTATTCGCGCGTGACGGTGCGAGCCTGCAACTGGCGCACCAGATCGATCTGGGCGGGGAGGGTCTTGGCGACTACGAGTAACCCGCTGGTTTGCTTGTCGAGCCGGTGAACGATGCCGGCTCGGGGCACGTTCGCCACGGCCGGCGCATGGCGCAACAGCGCGTTGAGCAACGTGCCGCTCCAATTACCGCTCCCGGGATGGACGACCAGGCCGGCGGGTTTGTCGATGACAAGGATGTCGTCGTCTTCGAACACCACCTCGAGCGGGATTGATTCCGCTACATGCTGGGAGGTTGACGGCAGGGCCTGGGTCGCGACGACGACGGTCTCACCTCCCCAGACTTTGGTTTTCGCCACGACCGAAAGACCGTCGAGGGTAATGTGACCGCTGCAAATCCATTCTTGCAGGCGATTGCGCGAATACTCCGGAAGCAGGCGTACCAGCGCCTGGTCGAGCCGCCATCCGGCGTACTCCGCGGGAACGGCAAGGCGCCGCAAGCGGTCTGACCCTGGCTTTTCTATATAATCGGGCAAATTTTTTGTGGATTCCGTCATGACTCGTAGTTTAGCGATTCTGGCCCTGGTGCTGGTTGCGGGGTGTGCCACCAACTTCGACGAAACCAAGGACTGGGGACCGGAGCGTATTTACAGTGCCGCCCGGGACGAGCTAGATGGCAAGAATTACCAGAAGGCGATCGGCTACTATGAAAAGCTGGAATCGCGCTATCCGTACGGCCGTTATGCGCAAATGGCGCAGCTTGAAAGCGCGTACGCGTACTGGAAAGACAACGAAATCGCACAGGCGCTCGCCGCCACTGATCGCTTCATCAAGATGCACCCCGAGCATCCGAACGTGGATTACGCCTACTATCTGAAGGGGCGTATCAATTTCAACGACGACCTCGGCATCCTGGGGTATTTGAACGCCAAGGACATGACGGAGCGGGATCCGCGCGCGGCCCAGGACGCTTTTGATGCATTTCGGGAACTCGTGACCCGCTTTCCGCAGAGCCCCTATGCTGCCGATGCCTTGGCGCGCATGAATTATCTGGTTAATGCGCTGGCATCAGCAGAAGTGAACGTGGCCGAATACTATCTGCGTCGCGGAGCGTATGTCGCCGCGGTGAACCGTGCCCAATACGCTTTGACGAATTATCCCAGGGCCCCGGCTATCGAACGCGCACTCTCCGTGCTGATTTCTGCGTACGACCAGATGGGGTTGGACGATTTGCGCGATGACGCCCGACGTACCCAGGCCGCCAATTTCCCGCAATCCAAAGTTACTCTCGGTCAGCGCGGCAAGTGGTGGAAATTCTGGAATTAGACCGGCATCGGGAGGCGAGACCGCACCCCTGTCGCTGACGCACGCCTGGCGCCGCCTCAGCTTTTCAGCTCCGCTATGCCCTTGAAATGCTCCAGGGCCTCGGGATTGGCAAGCGCCTCGATATTTCGCACCGGATTATCGTGTACCACATTGCGTACTGCCAGTTCCACGATCTTGCCGCTCTTGGTACGCGGAATATCGGCCACCTGCACAATCTTAGCCGGCACATGTCGCGGAGTCGTATTATGCCGGATCTGATTCTTGATCTTCTTGATCAGGTCTTCGTCCAGCGCCAGGCCCTCGCGCAAACGCACAAAGAGCACCACCCGGACATCGTTGTCCCAGTCCTGCCCAATGACCAGGCTTTCAACGACCTCATTTAACTGCTCCACCTGACGATATATCTCTGCCGTTCCGATGCGCACACCGCCGGGGTTGAGCGTTGCGTCGGAACGGCCATGGATGACGCACGTGCCGCGCGCGCTAAGCTCCATGTAGTCGCCATGACACCAGACGCCGGGAAACCGGTCGAAATAAGCCGCCCGATACTTGACGCCATCCGGATCGTTCCAGAAACGGATCGGCATCGACGGGAAGGGCGCAACACATACGAGCTCGCCCTTGGAACCGACCACGGACTTCCCGTCGTCGTCGAACACCCGGACATCCATGCCGAAACCGCGACACTGAATTTCCCCGCGATAGACCGGCAGCGTCGGATTACCCAGCACAAAGCAGGAGACGATGTCCGTGCCGCCGGAGATCGAGGAGAGCAGCAAATCTTTCTTGACCGCGCGATAAACGTAATCGAAGCTCTCGGGTACCAAGGGCGAGCCCGTTGACGCCATGGACTGCAAAGAGGCCAGCGAATGGCTCTCAGCCGGCTTCGCCCCTGCCTTGTTAAGCGCGTCGATATATTTGGCGGAGGTGCCAAAGACGCTCATGCGTTCTTCGTCGGCGAAATCGAACAACACGCGCCAGTTTGGAAAGAACGGCGAACCATCGTAGAGCAGCAATGTAGCCCCCGCTGCCAGCCCCGAGGCGAGCCAGTTCCACATCATCCAGCCGCATGTCGTGAAATAGAACAGCCGATCGCCAGTTTTCAGATCGGTGTGCAGGACATGTTCTTTCAGATGCTGGAGCAAGGTGCCGCCCGCCCCATGCACGATGCATTTGGGAACGCCCGTGGTGCCCGATGAATACAGTATATATAGCGGGTGATTGAACGGCAGCTGGCGGAACTGGATGTCTTTGCCGCGAAAACGTGCGACGAAATCTGCCAGGTGTACGCCATTCCTTATCAGAGAAATATCGGGGCGCTCGCGGGTATAGGACACGATGACCGTTTGCTTGACCGATGGCAGGTTCTGCGCAATCTCCGCGATGCGCGGCAAGGTATCGATGACCTTGCCGTTATAGTGATAGCCCTCGACGGCAAAAAAGATCGTGGGTTCGATCTGGCCGAAGCGATCCAGCACGCCCTGAACGCCGAAATCCGGCGAGCATGACGACCAGATCGCACCCATGCTGGTGGCGGCCAGCATGAAAATAATCGTCTCCGGCATATTGGGCATGAAGGCCGCGACGCGGTCGCCTTGCCTCACTCCGGCTGCTTCCAGCGCCTGGGCCGTACGCGAAACAGCATCGTAGATCTGCGCGAAGCTCATGCGACGGCGCACCTTGTCTTCGCCCCAGAACACGATCCCGTCTTGCGCGTCGCGCCTGCGCAGCAGGTTCTCGGCGAAATTCAGTCTGGCGTCCGGGAACCACTGCGCGCCCGGCATTTTCCCGGCGTCGACCAGCGCGCGCTCGCCACGGGTCTCGGCCATGACGCCGCAAAAGTCCCAGACCGTTGTCCAGAACTGCTCCGGCTGGCTGACCGACCAGGCATAGAGCGCTGGCGAATCCGCTACGCCGGCCTGCCAGCGCTTGTTCACCAGCTTGATGAAGGCGCTGATGTTGGAGCGGGCAATGCGCTCCTTCGACGGTTCCCAGAGGATGGTGGCGGCTTGGGTCATGGTTTACTCACGAAGCGAAAGTCTGAATCCAACGCAAAGGGCGCGTAGGCCGCAAAGGAAAACAAAACAAATGCGCGAAACCGGGTGCGGTGCATGTGACTGTCATTTCATCCTCCGGCTTCTCCGCGCCCTTTTGCGACTTTGCGAGAGATGTAGATTTCTTATTCAGGCCGCATCTGCGGAAACAGGATGACATCGCGAATGCTCGGCGCGTCGGTGAAAAGCATCACCAGCCGATCGATGCCTATGCCTTCGCCAGCCGTGGGCGGCAAACCATACTCCAGCGCGCGAACGTAGTCGGCGTCATAGTACATCGCCTCTTCATCGCCGGCTTCCTTGGCTTGCACTTGCTGCTGGAACCGGGCAGCCTGGTCTTCCGGATCGTTCAATTCGGAAAACCCGTTGGCCAGCTCGCGGCCCGTGATAAACAGTTCGAAGCGATCGGTCACCGCCGGGTTCTGGTCGTTGCTGCGTGCGAGCGGCGAGACATCCGTGGGATGCGCAACGATGAAAGTCGGCTGGATCAGTTTGTCTTCGGTGGTCTGTTCGAATAATTTCAACTGCAGCAAGCCCAGCCCGTCGGTCGGAAAGACCTCGACCTTGAAATCGTCCAGCGCGCGGCGCAGGTAAGCGCTTTGCGACAGATCCTGGAGCGCGTGCCGCGGGTTGTACTTGGCGATGGCTTCGCCCATGGTCAGGCGGTCGAAAGGCTTGCCCAGATCGACGGTTACGCCCTGATAAGTCAAGCTGGTGCCGCCGGTTAACTTCTGCGCAAGTGCGCGAAACAGCTCCTCTGTGAGATCCATCAGGTAATGGTAATCCTGATAGGCCTCATAAAACTCCAGCATGGTGAACTCGGGATTGTGCCGGGTCGACATGCCTTCGTTGCGAAAATTCCGGTTTATCTCGAAGACCTTCTCGATGCCGCCCACGACGAGTCGTTTGAGGTAAAGCTCCGGAGCGATGCGCAGGTAAAGCTGCATGTCGAGCGCGTTATGATGAGTCACGAACGGCCGTGCAGCCGCACCTCCGGGGATGGGCTGCATCATGGGCGTTTCAACTTCGAGATAACCGCGTGAAACGAAGAACTCGCGAATTGACTGGATAATGGCCGAGCGCATCCTGAACACGCGTTGCGAATCCGGATTGGTGATCAGGTCGAGATAGCGCTGGCGGTACTTCTGTTCCTGGTCGGCCAAGCCATGGAATTTTTCGGGAAGCGGGCGCAAGGATTTTGACAGCAGGCGCACGGCGCCGGCTTTTACGCTTAGTTCTCCCGTCTTGGTCTTGAACAGCGTGCCCTCGGCGCCGACGATATCGCCAAGATCCCAATGCTTGAACGCGCCGTGCGCGGCCTCCCCGATGAGATCGTTGGTGATGTACAGCTGGATGCGGCCGGTTGCATCCTGCAAGGTGGCAAAACTGGCCTTGCCCATGACACGCTTGAGCATCATGCGCCCCGCCACGGTCACCTTGACCGCAGCTGGTTCAAGTTCCTCATTGGTCTTGGCGTCGTAATGGCCGTGCAGGTCGGCTGCAAGATGCGTTCGTCGGAAATCGTTGGGAAAGGCGTTGCCTTGCGCGCGCAAGTCACGCAGTTTTGCCCGCCGCTCCAGCACGATCTGATTCTCGTCCAGCGATTCCGACGCCGGGTTTCGGGAGTTCTCGTCAGCCATGATTACACGCCCTGTTTGAGAGAGGCACTGATGAAGTCGTCGAGGTCGCCGTCGAGCACGGACTGTGTGTCCCCTCTTTCCACATTGGTTCGCAGATCCTTGATGCGCGACTGGTCCAGCACGTAGGAGCGGATCTGGTGACCCCAGCCGATGTCCGTCTTGGAGTCTTCCATGGCTTGTTTTTCCTCGTTGCGCTTGCGCATTTCCAGTTCATACAGTCTCGCCTTGAGCATCGACATCGCTTCGGCGCGATTGCGATGCTGCGAGCGGTCGCTCTGGCACTGCACCACGATGCCGGTGGGATTGTGCGTGATGCGGATCGCGGAATCCGTCTTGTTGATATGCTGACCACCCGCGCCGCTGGCGCGGAAGGTATCAACGCGCAAGTCCGCCGGATTGATGGCGATCTCGATGGTGTCGTCCACTTCCGGATAGACGAACACGCTGGCAAAGGAGGTATGTCGTCTGGCGTTGGAATCGAAAGGCGATTTGCGCACCAGCCGGTGCACGCCGCTTTCGGTGCGCAACGTGCCGAATGCATAGTCGCCGGTCACCTTCAATGCCGCGCTCTTGAGTCCGGCAACGTCTCCCGGCGATTCTTCGAGGACTTCCACCTGGAAGCCGCGGCGGTCGCAGAACTTCAGGTACATGCGCTCGAGCATAGATGCCCAGTCCTGCGCCTCCGTGCCTCCGGAACCGGACTGGATGTCGAGGAAGCAGTTATTCGGGTCCATCGGATGAGAGAACATGCGGCGAAACTCCATGCCGGCCACGATGTTCTCCATTTCGGCGATGTCCTCGCCGATGGCGTTCAGCGCGGAATCGTCGTTCTCTTCGCGGGCCATGCCGAACAGGTCGCGCGCGTCGCGCAGGTCCTGATCGAGTTTCTCCAGCGTGCCCACCACGGATTCGAGTTGCTTGCGCTCCCGGCCCAGGTCTTGGGCACGCTTTGCATCGCTCCAGATGGCAGGGTCTTCGGCAAGCTGGATGACTTCGGTCAGGCGATTGCGTTTCGATTCGAAGTCAAAGATACCTCCGCAGCTCTTTGCCCCGTGAATCGAGGTCATCGAGCTGGTTGGCAAGGGCGTTGAGACGTTCTGCTTCCATGAGGGTTCCGATCCGCTGAATGATTGTGAGGCCAGGAGGCGCGCATTTTAACTGAAGTCACAGCTTCCTCCGCGTTACCGGCAAGGGATCACGCTGCCGGTTGCCAATGTTCGACCACCAATTGCACAGAGCGCGAGGCATTGAACTCGTTTGCCTGCACCCGATACACCGCGCGGATGCGATCGGGCAGGGGCTCGACGTGTCCAAACAGGATGCCGGTGAAAACGCGCGGGGAGTCCGGCGCTCGCAATCTCAGGCGCAGGTGCTTGCCGCCCACGATTCGCTGCTCCGCAATCTCGTATACATCGCAAAATGACGGCGCCTGGAACCCCTGTCCCCAGACCTGACCCTCGAGCATGTCCGCGAGGGCCACGTCGATCTGCTCGGCGCTTAAACTGCCGTCCGTTTCGATCACGCGCTGCAGCTCGCCGGGTCCGACGAGTTCTCGCACCACACGCTCGAAAGCCTCGGCGAAGGCTTCGACATCACTCTGGCGCAACGTCAAACCGGCGGCCGCCGCGTGGCCACCGAAGCGCAGAATCAGCCCGGGGTTGCGCTTGGTGATCAGATCGAGCGCATCGCGAAGATGCAGACCTGGAATCGAGCGGCCAGAGCCTTTGACCTGACCGCCTTCGGCTGGCGCAAATGCGATGGCGGGGCGATGAAAGCGCTCGCGCAAGCGGGCGGCAAGGATGCCGATGACGCCTTGATGCCAGGACGCATCGAACAGGCTCAGGCTGTAGCTGTCGGAAACGTCGAGCTTCTCAACCAGCGCAAGCGCGGATTCCTGCATTCCGGCCTCGATGTCACGGCGCTCCCGATTCAGCGCGTCCAGTTGCCTGGCCAATTCCGCCGCGCGCTCGGTCTGCCCGGTCAACAGGCATTCGATGCCGACCGACATGTCGGTAAGCCGGCCCGCCGCGTTCAGCCGCGGACCCACGACGAAGCCCAGTTCATACGAAGCTGCCTGCGAGGGATTGCGTCCAGCGACGCGCAGCAATGCCTCGACGCCGGGGCGCGCGCGCCCGGCACGGATGCGCCGCAAACCCTGATCGACCAGAATGCGGTTGTTGTCATCGAGGCGCACCACGTCGGCCACCGTACCTAGGGCCACGAGATCGAGCAGTTCCGCCAGATTGGGCTCCATGCGCTGCCGAAACCATTCGCGCCGGCGCAATTCCGCGCGCAGAGCGATGAGCACGTAGAACATCACGCCAACGCCGGCCAGGTTCTTGCTCGCAAACCCGCAGCCGTTCTGGTTTGGATTCACAATGCAAGCCGCGGACGGCAGCCGCTCGCCAGGCAAATGGTGGTCCGTGATCAACACGCGCATGCCCAGCGCCGTGGCGTGGTCGACGCCTTCCACGCTGGCGATGCCATTGTCGACCGTGATTAGCACGTCTGGTTTGCGCGCGGCGGCCAGGGTCACGATTTCAGGCGTGAGTCCGTATCCATACTCGAACCGGTTAGGCACAAGATATTCGACCTGCGCACCGAAGCCCTGCAACCCGAGGATGCCCACCGCGCACGCCGTCGCGCCATCGGCATCGTAATCGGCCACGATCAGCAAACGCTGCCGCGCGGCAATGGCGTCGGCAAGCAACGTTGCCAGAGTCGTGCAATGCAGAAGTTGCTCGAATGGCAAGAGGCCGCGCAGCGAAGTGTCCAATTGGCTTGCCATGCCAACTCCCCGAGACGCGCACAACCTGGCCAGGACCGGATGCAGCCCCGATGCCCGCAGGGCCGCCGCAGCAGCCGCCGGCACGTCGCGCTCGAGGATAAGGGGAGGCTGCATCAGTGGGCGCGCGGGGGGAGGGTGAGTGAGGAATCGCGGCGCCACCATCGCCATAACAGTTTCGTCGGATCCACCGACCAGCGATAACTATGGCCGCCATGTACTGTCGCAACGATCAGCTTGCGAATGAGCCTTTTTCGGAGCATGCGCGCAAGGGGCGCAAACCAGGTGCGTTCGAGGTATTCGAGTCCGGCTTTCCAGTCGCCCGGCTCCATGCGCATCGCCGCAACGGACGCTTCTCGCAGCTCGACCAGAACATGATTGGCGCCGATTGCGCTAACCCCCTCGCCGACATCGGCGAAACGCACGCTCGCCAGACTGGATAAACCTTGCACCAGCGCGCTGCTGCCGATCACGGCCTGGAAAGCAGACCGGGCACTGGGCAGTTTCCCGCCGCCGGAAAACCACACACTGTTGATCGGCAAGGCGCCCTGCTCGCTGCGCTCGTCATTGACCGGATGAGCGTGCAATACCATCTGGATTTCATTGAGCATGCGATGCCAGGCGAGACCGTCTTCGCCTTGCGGCAGCAAGCCATCCACGTCATGGCCGGCGGCGCCTGCCAGACTATGGGTGCGAATGCGCGCAGGGTGCCCCGGCTTGAGATACCAGCGCGATGCTCCCGGCGCAACGAACGTCAATCCATCCGCCGTGAAATGTCGATTGAGCGCGTCGCAGAGCGAATCGGCCTGGTCCTGGGTAATCGACAAAGACTCCGGGGGCAGCAGGATCAGTTGATCCCGATTGACCCGCAAATGCACCGGGTCGGCGCTTAACCAGTAATGCTCCGCCGGATGCAACCCGGCGCCCAACAGGGAGATTGGCGCAACCGGCCAGTCGATCTGGCGGGAAACACCGAATTGTTCGCACAGCCAGGCCTGTTCGTCGTCGCAATGGGCATCGCTCTTATCAGCGCGCCCCATCAGCGTGCGCAGAACGGGAATCACCGGCGCATCGTGCGGCACACCGGAATGCGGCCAGAACAATTCGGGAATAAACAGAGTTACGGTTTGCACGGCCGTCCGGGCTGAAATCGGCCGCGAGTGTACCACGGAGGATCTGCCAGGCGGTGGCGCAAACCCGCGCGCGCCATCGCGGTCTTAGTCAGCGCCTGCGGAATGTGGCAGACTGCGCGTCGCCGTTGATAAACCTGATTGCCTTGAAAATCCATCCATGTTGACGCCGTATGAGTTGTTCGTCGGGCTGCGCTATACGCGGGCCAAGCGGCGCAACCATTTCATATCCTTCATCTCCATCACCTCCATGCTCGGCATCGCTCTTGGCGTCGCCGCGCTCATCGTGGTGCTCTCGGTCATGAACGGGTTCCAGAAGGAATTGCGCGCGCGCATTCTCGGCGTGGCCTCTCATGTGCAGATCACCGCCATTTCCGGGGGATTGCGGGACTGGACGCGCGTCGCGGAACAAACCGCGAGCAATCCCGAAGTCCTTGCTGCGGCGCCTTATGTGATGGCGCAAGCGCTGATTTCCAACCACCAGGTGGTCCAAGGCAGCATCGTGCGCGGAATCCTGCCCGCCGACGAGGACAAGGTGGCCGATATCGGCACGCACATGAAATCCGGGCGGCTCGACGCGCTGCAACCCGGCCGATTCGGGATTGTCCTGGGCAGCGAACTGGCGCTGAGCCTGGGTGCGCGTCTGGGCGACAAGATCGTGGTGATCGCACCCCAGGGCCAGGTGACGCCCGCGGGCATCATGCCGCGCCTCAAGCAGTTCGATGTCGTGGGCATTTTCGAAGTCGGCATGTACGAATACGATGCGGGCCTCGCCCTGATCCAGATCGAGGATGCCCAAAAGCTCTATCGCATGGACGACAAGGTGTCGGGCGTGCGCCTGAAACTGAAGGACCTGTTCGCGGCCCCGCGCGTCGCGCGCGAATTGACCGACGTCCTGGATGCGGACGTCTACATCGCCGACTGGACACGCAGTCACGCCAATTTTTTCCGGGCCGTGCAGATCGAAAAGCGCGTCATGTTCATCATTCTGCTGTTGATCGTGGCGGTCGCGGCGTTCAATATCGTGTCGACCCTGGTCATGGCGGTCACCGACAAGCGAGCCGATATCGCCATCCTGCGCACACTGGGCGCGGCACCGGGCGAGATCATGAAGATTTTCATCATCCAGGGGGCGCTGATCGGCGTGATCGGAACCCTGATGGGGGTTGCCGGCGGCACGCTGATCGCTCTCAACGTGGATGTGGTCGTACCGGCCATCGAGCGCCTGATTGGCGTCCAGTTCCTCGCCAAGGACGTCTACTACATCAGCGATCTACCCTCGGATCTGCATTTGCAGGATGTCGTGGTGATTGCCGCGACGTCATTTGTGCTGAGCCTGGTTGCGACGCTTTACCCGAGCCTTCGCGCGGCCCGGATCAACCCGGCGGAGGCCCTGCGCTATGAATGAATCCGGCCTCAGCGTGGTGCTGTCCTGCCGTAACCTGCAGAAGATATTCCGGCAGGGGGCATATACCGTTCCGGTGTTGACCGGTGTCGACATCGAGGTTCGACGCGGCGAAACCGTCGCCATCGTAGGCGCTTCGGGCTCGGGCAAGAGCACTTTATTGCACCTTCTGGGTGGCCTGGACGCGGCTTCCTCGGGTGAAATTCTGATTTTGGGACGCCGCCTGGACGAATTGGGTGAAAAGGAGAAAGGCCGCCTGCGCAATCACGGCCTGGGATTCGTCTACCAGTTTCACCATTTGCTGCCGGAATTCACGGCGCTGGAAAATGTGGCGATGCCTTTGTTGATCCGGCGCCTGGGCACCGATGAGGCCAGGCAGCGTGCCAGACTCGTGCTCGAGCGCGTGGGGCTTAGCGCGCGTACGGGCCACACACCCGGAGAGCTGTCCGGCGGGGAGCGCCAACGGGCCGCCCTGGCGCGCGCATTGGTGACCGAACCGGCCTGCGTTCTGGCCGATGAGCCAACGGGAAACCTCGATCGCCATACCGCCGAGGGCATGCTCGATCTCATGCTGCAACTCAATCGCGAGTTCTCTACGAGCTTCGTCGTGGTTACGCACGATCCAGCGATCGCATCGCGCATGCACCGAACCCTCATGCTGGAGGACGGAGTGTTAAAGCAGTTGCGCAACTGACAGGACCAGCGCTACGCCGCCGCTATATCTGCTGCTGGCAGCGCCCGCAAAGGGCAGATCGGTGCGCCGCGTCGCCTTGCCGTGCTTGCGGCGGCGCGTCCAACCCGCCGGACGACGCCTTCCACTGCGGGTTTAACGTTAGCCAGAAGGAAGCCGAGATCGCCGCCGCTTGCGCCATGCAAGCAGAACGTGTGCGCGCCAGGCGGCCATCGCCAGCAGGTAACCGGTGACCGCGAGGATCGTGGCGAGAAGCACCAGGCCCGTGGCGAACGGCTTGCCCATCATGACGAACCAGTTCGCTATCGAGGGAATCCACTGGGCGATCGGCAGATTGAACAAATCGAGGCTGAGCGGAGGAGGCGGTACGGACGTCGAACTGGTGACAAAAACGCCCAGTTTGTAGGCCAGGTAATAGAGCGGAAAGATGGTGATGGGGTTGGTATACCAGGTCACGATCACCGCGACCGGCAAATTCACCCGGAATACGACCGCGCATAAAGCGGCGGACAGCATCTGCAGCGGCCCGGGCACCAGCCCGCAAAACATGCCGACCGCCACACCACCAGCAACGGATTTTCTGTGCAGATGCCAGAGATTATGATGTTGCAGCGCCGCCCCGAAAAAGCGAAGGTAACGATTCTCGCGGATGCTCTGATGACTCGGCAGGTATTTGCGGAAGTGCTTGCGTGGCATGGATGCGGCTGATTTTACACTTGGCGGATCATGACGAGCGCCTATCTGTTTGCCTTCATTGCGGGGTCGTGGCTGCTGCAACAGCAAGCCGATTTGCCCGATTTGACCGGCGCGACGTCATTGGTTCCGTTGGCCGTACTATGGATCGTCCTTTCCCGCGCTGCGGGCGGCGTCGCGCGAACCGCCATGCACTGCGTTGTGCTTGTTGGCTTGGTCGCAGCGGGTTTTTTCTGGGCCGCGGCGCTCGGCCAATGGAAACTCGCCGACGAACTCCCGGAAATATGGCAGGGGCGTGAACTGGAACTTTCCGGTGTCATCGCCCGGATGGTACAACCCAATCAACGGGGCGTGCGCTTCGTGCTCGATGTTGAGCAGGCGTACACGTTGAATGCGCGCGTACCCTCCCGCATTGCACTGATGTGGTACCAGAACGGTGAGGCGCCAGTGCCGGACCTGCGAGCCGGTCAGCGGTGGCGCTTTACCGTGCGCCTGCATCGACCGCACGGGAACGCCAATCCAGCCGGGTTCGATTATGAGGCGTGGATGCTCGAGCGGGGCATCCGCGCAGTCGGCTATGTGCGGCAGGCGCCGACGCCGCGCCAAGTCCAGGAACAAGTCTGGCGCCCGGCGTATGTCCTGGAAAGATGGCGCGAGCGCGTACGCGCGCAACTGTTTGACGCATTGGACGATCGGCCTCTGGGCGGCGTGATCGTGGCGCTGGCCATCGGCGACCAGCAAGCCATTCCACCCGGTCAGTGGCAAGTGTTCACGCGCACCGGCGTCAACCACCTGATGAGTATCTCAGGCCTGCACATCACCATGGTCGCGAGCATGGTGGTGCTGCTGGTGCTGCGCCTGTGGCGCAGATCCGAAGCGCTGGTGCTGCGGGTGCCGGCGATGCGCGCCGCCGCGACGTGCGGTCTGCTGGTCGCCGTGGGGTACGCCGCGCTCGCCGGATTTGCGGTGCCGGCGCAACGAACGGTGTACATGCTGGCTGTCGTCGCGCTCGCGTTGTGGACGGGCATGGCGGCGCGACTGACCGCCGTGCTCGCCGCCGCGGCCGCACTGGTCGTCCTGATCGATCCCATGGCGGTGATTGCGCCGGGTTTCTGGCTGTCATTCGGCGCGGTTGCCATCATCATGTTCGTCGGCGCATCGCGCATCGGTCAACCGGGCTGGCTTGCCACCTGGGCCCGGGTTCAGTGGGCGGTGACGCTGCTGCTCGTACCCTTCCTGCTGGCGATGTTTCAGCAAGTTTCCGTGGTCTCTCCGATTGCAAATGCCTTCGCGATTCCTCTGGTCAGTCTTATCGTGGTTCCGCTCGCGCTCGTGGCCTCGGTAGTTCCGTTTGACTGGATCGCCCACGCAGCGCATTTCGTCATGTCGGTGTGCATGCTGCTGCTCGAGACGTTAAGCGATTTGCCGGACGCCGTCTGGCAACAGCATGCGCCGACGTCATGGAGCGTGCCATTGGCCGTCGCAGGCGCAATCTGGATGCTGCTGCCCCGCGGCGTTCCCGCCCGCTGGATTGGCGCTGGGCTCATGCTGCCTCTGTTCCTGGCGGCACCTGAGAAGATCCCTGAGGGCGAATTGAGACTGACCGTGCTGGACGTCGGCCAGGGCCTCGCCATTGTCGTACGCACGCGCGAACATGCACTGCTTTACGATACCGGGCCCGCGTTCGGCGAACAAATCGATGCAGGCGGGCGTATCGTAGTGCCTTATCTGCGGGCCGCAGGTGTGAACAGCCTGGATGGCATGATCATCAGCCACGACCACAGCGATCACAGCGGCGGCGCAGCATCCGTTCTGCAGGCCACGCCGGTCGCATGGCTCGCATCGTCGCTGCCGCAGGGTCACGCGCTCAACATGATGGCGGTGCGCAGCAGGCTGTGCGGCGCCGGAGAGCGCTGGCAATGGGATGGCGTCTCCTTCGAGTTCCTGTAT
Source organism: uncultured bacterium (assembly GCA_965233135.1). Classification (GTDB taxonomy): domain Bacteria; phylum Pseudomonadota; class Gammaproteobacteria; order Burkholderiales; family JACQAP01; genus JACQAP01. Next base: position 26,857 of record CBDDRM010000129.1, read on the forward strand.
CCGCCGATCACGGACTATAATAATCGCGCGGTCAAAGACAATGATCGCAGTTGCGTCCTGAGGATCGATTCGGCATACGGCAGCGTTCTGCTTCCCGGCGATATCGAGAAGTATTCGGAATCGCGCCTGTTGCGGACTTTTGCGACATTACCAACCGACGTAGTGATCGCGCCGCATCATGGCAGTCGCACTTCATCCACGCCCGGGTTCGTGCAGGCATTTGCTCCCGGCGTGACGGTTTTTTCGATGGGTTATCTCAATCAATTCGGGCACCCGCATCCCCTGGTCAACGCGCGCTACCGGCGGGCCGGCAGCCGCACTGTGCGCACCGATCAGTCGGGCGCCTTACTGATTGCACTGGGTCCATCGGGCGTCAAGGTGCAAAGCTGGCGCGACGACAACAGGAACTACTGGACGGGACGCTGAGGCGCCGCTGAATCTCGCACATGGTCAAACATACCGAAATTGCGCGTGACGTATCGTCGGATCAATGGCTCGATGCGTTGTGCGCCAGAATTTCCCCGACCGAGCATGAACTCGTCATCCGCGCCGACGGCTGGACACGGCAGCAGTATGCGGACCGGGTGCATCCGACAGGACGGCCCTGGCTGGATCACGCACGCGCGGCAGCGGGCGTTCTGAGCAGCCTGCGCGCAGGGGGCGAAGCGGTGGCAGCGACTCTGCTGCTGGGTGCGCCGATAGCGACACGCAGCCAGCGCGAAGCATTGGTCGCTGCGTTTGGGCCTGCAGTAGTGACGCTGGTGGAGGGCGTAGCCACCATGGCGCAGATCCAGGCGCTGCGCAGCAGGAACATCGATCACGCGAAGTCCAACGATCGGGCGTCGCAACTTGAAGCATTGCGCAAGATGTTTCTTGCCATGGCTCAGGACGTGCGCGTGGTGTTGATCAAGCTCGCAGACCAGGTGCAATGGTTGCGCGAGATGGCTTCGACAGAACCGACCGAGTCCCGCCAGGATGTCGCGCGCGAGGCCCTCGAACTCTTTGCGCCTCTGGCCAACCGGCTCGGCGTCTGGCAGATCAAATGGGAACTGGAAGACCTGGCGTTTCGCTGCATCGAGCCCGAAACCTACCGGAGCCTGGCTCGTCAGCTTGACGAGAAACGCACCTACCGGGAAGCCTACATCGCGCAGGTCATCGACATGCTGCGGGCCGAACTCGCGCAAGCGGGGATCGAGGCACAGCTCAGTGGCAGACCAAAGCACATCTACAGCATCTGGCGAAAAATGCGCAAGAAGAACGTCGGCCTGGACGAACTCTTCGATGTGCGCGCGGTACGCGTCATCGTCGGGAGTGTCAAGGATTGCTACGCGGCGCTGGGAGTGGTGCACAACTTGTGGACGCCGATTCCCCGGGAATTCGACGACTATATCGCGCGGCCGAAAGCCAACGATTACCGTTCGTTACATACCGCGGTCGTCGGCCCCGACGAAAAAGTTCTCGAAGTCCAGGTCCGGACCGAGGAAATGCACCAGCACGCGGAACTCGGAATCGCCGCCCACTGGCGCTACAAGGAAGCGGTAAAAGGCGATCAACGGCTGGACCAGAAAATTTCGTGGCTGCGAAATGTGCTCGACTGGAAGGACGAGGTCGCCGACGCGCACGATCTGGCGGAGCATTTCAAGACCGATCTGTTCCAGGACACGGTGTATGTCGTGACGCCCCAAGGGCGTGTCGTAGACCTGCCGCGCGGCTCGACACCCGTGGATTTTGCCTACCACCTGCACACCGAGCTTGGCCATCGTTGCCGGGGCGCAAAGGTCAATGGACAGATCGTGCCGTTAACCTGGGCGCTGGCCAACGGCCAGCGGGTGGAGATCATCGCGGCAAAGGAGGGCGGACCATCGCGCGACTGGCTGAATCCAGCGCTGGGGTATCTCAAGAGCCATCGCGCTCGCACCAAAGTGCGCCAGTGGTTCAACAGCCAGCAGCTCGACGAGGCCATCGCGCACGGCCGCGACATGCTGGAGAAGGACCTGCAGCGGCTTGGCAAAACCGGCCAGAATCTCGAGGCGTTAGCGTCGACTCTTGAATTTGCGGATGTGAATGCGCTGTTCGCCGCGCTGGGCCGCGGGGAAGTCACGCCGCGCCAACTGCAGTCGGCAGTTGTCGGTGAGACCGCGCTCGAAAAGGAGATGCCCGCACAACCGGCTCCCGCGCGTCCCGCAACCCAGGCCGGTGGCGTTCTGATCGTCGGCGTGGACAAACTGCTGACCGTTCTGGCGCGATGCTGCAAGCCTGCGCCGCCCGACCCGATTGTGGGATTCGTCACGCGCGGGCGCGGCGTGACGGTGCATCGCGTGGACTGCCGCAATGTGGCGCGTTTGCCGCCGGAAAGACTGATCGAAGCCGATTGGGGGAAGACCGGCGCGTCCCGGTTCCCGGTCGACATCGAGATTGTCGCCGGCAGTCACACCACGCTCATGCGGGATATTCTCGAAGTCTTTACCCGCGAAAAGGTGCGCATCGCGGCAAGCACCTCTTACAGCGAGGATTTGCACGCGAGAATGGCATTCACGCTGGAGGTGGACGGACTGGCGCAGTTGACGCGCCTGCTGACATCGGTGCGGGCAATCGCGGGGGTACAGATGGCGCGTCGCAAGTGAGGTTTGAACGGCTGCAGCGTTTCGTTTAGAATCCGAGCCTTCGACAGGCGCGTAGCTCAGCTGGTTAGAGCATCACCTTGACATGGTGGGGGTCGTTGGTTCGAGTCCAATCGCGCCTACCAGCTTCCCTGAGGAACGGAAATGGGTTTTCGAACTTGCACGCTGAGTTGATGCATCGTTGCTGAACCCCTTTTCGGTCCGGGAGCAAAAAAGTGCGGTTCGCCGCACTTTTTTCATTTTGGAAATCGAGTAATGCCCTCCATACGATTGCCTGATGGATCCACCAGAACCTTCGACAAACCCGTAAGCGTTGCCGAGGTGGCGGCGTCGATCGGCGCGGGATTGGCACGCGCGGCCCTCGCGGGCCGCGTCGACGGCAAACTGGTGGACACGGGGTTTGTGATCGATCGGGACGTCGAACTGGCGATCGTGACCGAAAAGGATGCGCAGGGTGTAGAGATTCTGCGTCATTCGACGGCGCATCTGCTGGCTCACGCCGTGAAAGAGCTCTACCCGGATGCCCAGGTCACCATCGGTCCGGTCATCGAGGACGGGTTCTATTACGATTTTTCCTACAAGCGGCCTTTCACGCCCGAGGATCTGGTTGCGATCGAAAAGCGCATGGCCGAGATTGCCAAGCGCGATATCAAGGTCGAGCGTGCCGTGTGGGAACGCGCCAAAGCGGTGGAGTTCTTCAAGCAGCAAGGCGAGGACTACAAGGCCCAGATCATCGGTGCGATTCCAGGCAACGAGCCGATCTCGCTTTATTCGCAGGGCAACTTTACGGACCTGTGCCGCGGACCGCACGTCCCGTCCACGGCCAAACTTAAAGTCTTCAAGTTGCTGAAGGTCGCCGGCGCCTATTGGCGCGGGGACTCGAAGAACGAGATGCTGCAGCGGATCTACGGCACTGCCTGGGCAAAAAAAGAAGATCTCGATGCGTACCTGTTCCGGCTGGAGGAAGCGGAGAAGCGCGACCATCGCAAGCTCGGGAAACAACTCGACTTGTTCCATACGCAGGAAGAAGCGCCGGGAATGGTGTTCTGGCATCCGAAAGGCTGGGCGATCTGGCAGCAAGTCGAGCAATACATGCGCAGGACGCTATCGCAGCATGGGTATCGTGAGGTGCGCACGCCGCAGGTCATGGACCGGTCGCTGTGGGAGCGCTCGGGGCATTGGGAAAACTACCGTGAACTCATGTTCACGACCGAATCGGAAAAACGCGACTACGCCGTCAAACCGATGAATTGTCCGGGCCATGTGCAGATATTCAACCAGGGACTGAAGAGCTATCGGGACCTTCCGTTAAGGCTGGCCGAGTTCGGCGCCTGCCATCGCAACGAGCCCTCTGGGGCCCTGCACGGCATCATGCGCGTGCGCGGGTTTACGCAGGATGACGCCCATATTTTCTGTACGGAAGGCCAGGTACAGGACGAAGCGGCCGCATTCATCGATCTGCTGCGAAAAGTCTATGCCGACTTCGGATTCACCGAGATCCTAATCAAGCTGTCCACCCGCCCGGCCAAGCGCATTGGCGAGGACGCGATCTGGGATACCGCGGAGGCCGCCCTGAAGGCAGCCCTGGACGCGAAGCACCTGCAATGGGACCTGAATCCGGGCGAAGGGGCGTTTTATGGCCCGAAAATCGAGTTTTCACTCAAGGATTCGATCGGTCGGGTGTGGCAATGCGGTACTTTGCAGCTGGATTTCGCCTTGCCGGGCCGCCTTGGCGCCGAATATATCGCTGAAGACAACAGCCGGCGCCTGCCGGTCATGCTGCATCGGGCCATTTTGGGTTCCATGGAGCGGTTTATCGGCATACTGATCGAGCATTACGCCGGCGCGATGCCTTTATGGCTGTCGCCCGAGCAAGTAGTGGTCCTGAATATCTCCGAGCACCAGGCCGAATATGCCGCCCAAGTGGCCCAAAAACTGGACCAGGCCGGGGTACGAGCATTTGCGGACTTGAGGAACGAGAAAATAACCTATAAAATCCGCGAACATAGTTTGCAAAAGCTGCCTTACCAACTGGTGGTTGGTGATAAAGAGGTGGCCGCAAACGCCGTCGCCGTGCGTACCCGTGCAGGCAACGATCTCGGTCAGATGACGCTCGATGCGTTCATCGGGCATCTGAGATCCGACTTGCCGCCTACGGGAAGCGCGGCTTAATTTTTAGTGGAGATCAGCGTATAGCTCAGGACAGGGATGTCAGGATCAACGGCGAGATTACTGCGCCGGAGCTCCGGCTCATCGGTATCAAGGGTGAGCCAATTGGGGTCGTCAGTCTCGCCCAGGCGAATGCCATGGCAGAAGAACTGGAGATCGATCTGGTAGAAATCGCGCCAACTGCACAGCCGCCGGTCGCGCGGCTGATGGACTTCGGAAAGTTCAAGTACAGCGAGGCCAAGAAGAAACACGAGGCCAAGCTCAAGCAGAAGCAGATTCAGGTCAAGGAAGTAAAATTCCGGCCAGGCACCGACGATGGCGACTATCAGATCAAACTGCGCAACCTCACGCGATTTTTGACCGAAGGCGACAAGACCAAGATCACCCTGCGGTTCCGCGGCCGGGAGATGGCGCACCAGGAATTTGGTTTCAAGTTGCTCGAAAGAGTGAAAGCCGACCTCGAACCGTTTGGTGTCGTGGAGCAGTTTCCGAAAATGGAAGGCCGGCAGATGGTTATGGTGATGAGTCCGAAAAAGAAGTAGCCGTTGCAAGTGGCCGTACGGCCCGTTGTTTTAAAAACTAGTGATTGTCAGGCCTTAAAAGTGCTCCGCAATGGAGACGCCTGCAGTCAAGCCAAAAAATGAAGGAGCAGTTCAAGTGCCGAAGCTCAAATCCAAGAGCGGCGCGGCCAAGCGTTTCAAAGCGCTCGGTAGCGGCCGTTTCAAGCGCACGCAGGCCAACCTGCGTCACATCCTTACCAAGAAGTCGACCAAGCGCAAACGTCATCTGCGCGGCAATACCGCGGTGAGTCCGTCGGACCACGGCCATATCCGGTCGATGCTTCCTTACGCCTGACCGGAGACCACAATGCCAAGAGTCAAACGTGGTGTAACCGCGCGTGCGCGGCATAAAAAAGTTCTCGAGAAATCGAAAGGCTTTCGTGGGCGCCGTAACAATGTCTACCGCGTCGCCAAACAGGCGGTCATGCGGGCAGGGCAGTATTCCTATCGTGACCGTCGCCGCAAGAAGCGCGATTTCCGCGCGCTGTGGATCGTGCGGATCAACGCCGCCGCACGTGAATTCGGCATGACCTACAGCACTTTGATCAACGGGCTGAAGAAGGCGGCGATCGAAGTCGATCGTAAAGTTCTCGCTGATATCGCCGTATTCGACAAAACCGCTTTCGAACGGATCGCGAGTCAGGCCAAGGCCGGCCTCGGCGCCTGATTCGAGCAGACGAAATGAAAAGGAGGCTGTGAGGCCTCCTTTTTTTATGCAGCACGGACCTACTCGCATCCAGCCATAGCCGCGACGACATGGATAACCTGGACGGCATCATTGCCGACGCAAAATCGATATTTGACAGCATCAGCGACCCGGCGATGCTCGAGCAGGCCAAGGCGCGATTCCTTGGCAAAAGCGGTGCGCTGACAGAAATGCTGAAGGGGCTTGGCAAACTCCCGGCCGAGGAGCGTCCGCAGGCAGGGGCCTTGATCAACAAGGCCAAGGCGCAGATCGAAGTGTTGTTGCAGGACAGGCGCGTCGCGATCGACGCGCTTGCGCTCGAAGCGCGGCTGGCGGAGGAGGCGCTCGACGTAACGCTTCCAGGACGCGGGCGCAACCGCGGCGGCATCCATCCTGTGATGCGTACCTGGCAACGCATCGAAGAAATTTTCCGTTCGATTGGATTCGACGTCGCCGATGGGCCTGAGATCGAAACCGACTGGCATAATTTTACCGCGCTCAATCAGCCGGAGGATCATCCGGCGCGCTCGATGCATGATACGTTTTACGTCGAGAACGGACTCCTGTTGCGCACGCACACCAGCCCGATGCAGGTGCGCTATGCGCAGACCCACCAGCCCCCACTCAAAGTGATTTCTCCCGGTCGAACCTATCGTGTCGATTCGGATGCGACGCATTCGCCCATGTTCCACCAGGTCGAAGGCTTGTGGCTCGATGAGAACATCAGCTTCGCCGATCTGAAGGGCGTCTATACCGATTTCCTGCGCAGGTTTTTCGAGACCGACGCATTGCAGGTGCGCTTCCGGCCGTCTTTTTTTCCGTTTACCGAACCGTCTGCGGAGATCGACATGGCATTTTCCAGCGGGCCGCACAAAGGCCGCTGGCTTGAAATTTCCGGCGCCGGCCAGGTTCACCCGAACGTCGTACGCAATTTCGGCCTGGACCCCGAACGCCATATAGGATTCGCCTTCGGCAGCGGCCTGGAGCGCTTGACGATGCTGCGCTATGGCATCGACGACTTGCGGCTGTTTTATGACGGCGATCTGCGCTTCCTGAAACAGTTCAACTGAGCAGACTTGGATCATGCAATTCCCGGAAAACTGGTTGCGAACCCTGGTCGATCCGCCGCTCGACACGGCGGCACTCGCTCACAAGCTGACTATGTCGGGCATCGAAGTAGAGGATTGCCGGGACCTCTCGCCGCCGTTCGCCGGCGTCGTCGTTGGCGAAGTTCTCGACGTGCAAAAGCATCCCGGCGCGGACAAGCTCAAAGTCTGCATGGTCGATGCGGGTGGCGCCAAACCCTTGTCCATCGTGTGCGGCGCGACCAACGTCGTGAAGGGCATGAAAGTGCCCTGCGCGCTGGTAGGCGCCACATTGCCCGGTACCGGAGATGATCCGCCACTCGTGATCAAGGCGACCGCGGTGCGCGGTGTCGAGAGCCAGGGCATGCTTTGTTCCGCCCGAGAGTTGGGCCTTTCCGAAGACCACAGCGGACTGTTGAGCCTGCGTGCGGACACATCGGTGGGCGACGACCTGCATGATGTGCTGGCACTGAACGACAAGCTCATTACCGTCAAGCTCACGCCGAATCGCGCCGACTGCCTGTCGATGCTGGGGCTCGCGCGCGAGGTTTCCGCGCTGACCGGGGCAAGTTTGCAGCCACCGCAGATTTCCGCCGTGCCGGACGCGAACAAGGCGACCGTGCCGGTCAGGATTTCAGCGGCCAATGGGTGTGGTCGCTTCACTGGCCGCGTCATTCGCAATGTCGATGCCGCTGCCGCCACACCCGAGTGGATGAAGCAGCGTCTGGAACGGGCAGGGCAACGCTGCATTTCGGCGCTGGTCGATATCACCAATTATGTGATGCTCGAATTGGGACGCCCCTTGCATGTCTATGACCTCGACAAACTCGAAGGCGGCATCGACGTGCGTTTCGGCCGCAAGGGCGAAAAACTGAAGTTGCTGAACGAGCAGACGGTTGAGCTGGATGAAAGCGTGCTGGCCATTACCGATGCAAACGGACCCATCGGGCTGGCTGGCATTATGGGCGGGGATAGCACCAAGGCCGACCTGCAGACCCGCAATGTGTTTCTGGAGGCGGCGTTCTTTTATCCGGAGGCCATTGCCGGGCGCGCACGACGCTACAACTTCACCAGTGATGCGTCCCACCGTTTCGAGCGCGGAGTGGATTTCGACAACAACCTTGCCGGAATCGATCGTGCGACTGCATTGATCCGCGATATCTGCGGCGGGGAGCCGGGCCCGACGACCGATACCATTGCCGCTTTGCCGAAGCGCCAGCCGGTAAGAATGCGTGTCGCACGCGCGCGCAAAATCATCGGCATGCCGATCCCAGCAGACGAGATGGCCGATATTTTCACGCGACTGGGTTTTTCTACCCGCCGCGAAGGCAAAGGCGATGACGAGGCCTTCATCGTCACGCCACCCAGCTATCGCTTCGATATCGAAATCGAGGAAGACCTGATCGAGGAAGTTGCTCGCATGCATGGATTCGAACGCATTCCGGCCCATCCGCCGGTCGCGCCCGCGACGATGCTGGTTTTGCCTGAGCAACGCCGCTCGCTGCATGACCTGCGCGCTCAGATGGCGGGGTCCGGCTACCAAGAAGTGGTGAACTACAGTTTCGTGGATGAGGCGTGGGAGAAAGATTTCGCCGTTAACCCGCAGCCAATCCGGTTGCTCAATCCCATAGCGAGCCAGCTGGCAGTCATGCGATCGACTCTGATAGGCGGCCTGGTCGCCAATGTCCGCTATAACCTCAACCGCAAACTGGACCGGGTGCGCGTGTTCGAGATTGGACGCGTGTTCCTGCGCGATGCGGGCGTGCCGGCCAGTGCCCTCGATGTGGAAGGCATTCGCCAGCCGACGCGCATCGCCGCAGCCGCGTTCGGCGCGGCGGACGAAGAACAATGGGGGACCGGCGGGCGCGCCATCGATTTTTTCGATATCAAGCACGATATCGAGAATCTGGTTGCACCGGCCAAGCTGCGGGTCGAATCTGCCCCGCATCCGGCACTGCATCCCGGTCGTAGTGCGCGTGTCCTGCTGCATGGCTCGGAAATCGGCTGGTTGGGGGAATTGCACCCCAGGTTGCAGCGCCTATATGAGCTTCCGGCCCCTATGATGCTTTTCGAGCTGGACGCGGAAGCATTGCGGTTTCGCACCCTGCCACGCTACAGCGAAGTGTCCCGGTTTCCGCCGGTGCGCCGCGATCTGGCGGTCATCGTGGATGAGAGCGTTCCGGTGCAAACGCTCCTGGATGCCCTGACGGCAGCCAAGGCGCCGATCGTGGATGCCGTCTCGGTGTTCGATGTGTACCGGGGAAAGGGCATTGAAAAAGGTAAAAAAGGTCTTGCATTCCGAGTGTTATTGCAAGATACTCAAAAGACTCTGACCGATGCCGACGTGGATGCAGCGCTGATGGGTCTGCGCAGGGTTCTGGAACAAGAATACGGCGCCAAGCTCCGACAATAAGGTGAACCGATGACTCTGACCAAAGCCGATCTCGCGGATCTGCTGTTCGAGAAGGTGGGATTGAACAAGCGCGAAGCCAAGGACATGGTGGAATCGTTCTT
>CBDDRM010000130.1:0-26561 GCA_965233135.1 uncultured bacterium
GAGCACCCCGCCAAATCCCTGCAGCGCGAGCAGCGTGAAGGCAATGAACAGTTCCTTGCTCGAAGACGGCTGCGAAAGCGGTTCTTCAACCATTGCCTGGTACGGCCAACAGGATCTCGACTGGCATGCTCCTGGAAGCCACCGCGCGCCCGGGCGTGCTCAAGGCTGAAGCAGCGCGACCAGGGCCGCGCCATAACGCTCGAGCTTTTTCGCGCCGATGCCGGGAATCGTCGCAAGCTCTGCGAGTGCGCGTGGCCGCGCGGCCGCCAGGGCCGACAAGGTCGCGTCGTGAAAAATCACGTACGCTGGTACCGACTGGTTGCGCGCTTCGTCTCGGCGCCAGGCGCGCAGACGCTCCAGCAACTGCGTATCCGCGGCGGACAGTTCGTTGCCGGGCGCCTTGCGGCGCGCGGGGGTCGCCTTGCCGAGCCGCGCGGCGAAACGGCGCATGTCGATGCGCTGCTCGCCCTTCAATACTGCACGACTGGCCTCGGTCAGGCGCAACGCACCGTAAGCCGCATGATCAGGTAGTGCCAGACCCAAAGTCACCAGCTGACGGAACACGTCGCGCCAGGCCGACTCGTCCAGATCGGCGCCGATGCCGAACACGCCCAGTTCTTGGTGCCCCCATTGCTCGATGCGCTCACTGACCTGCCCGCGCAATACGTCAATCAGGTAGCGGGAGCCAAAGCGCTGGCCCGTTCGATATATGCAGGAAAGCGCCTTGCGCGCCGCTTCGGTGGCGTCCCAGGTCTGCGGCGGCTCTGCACAGGTGTCGCAATTACCGCACGGCGTGCTGGTTTCGCCGAAATAGGCCAACAGGCGCACTCTCCTGCAGCTTGCTGTCTCACAAAATCCGAGCAGCGCTTCGAGTTTGCCGAACGACACGCGCCGGAACTCTTCGCTGCCCTCCGATTGCTCGATCATGCGCCGTTGCTGTACCACATCGGCGAGGCCATAGGTCATCCAGGCATCTGCGGGAGAGCCATCGCGCCCGGCGCGGCCCGTCTCCTGGTAATAACCTTCGATGCTCTTCGGCAGATCCAGATGGGCGACGAACCGCACATCGGGTTTGTCGATGCCCATGCCGAATGCGATCGTGGCAACCATGACGATGCCCTCTTCGCGTTGGAATCGCGCCTGATGCTGTGCACGCGCTGCGGCATCCATGCCGGCATGGTATGGCAGGGCACTTATGCCTTGCGACGAAAGCCAGGCTGCGGTTTCGTCCACTTTGCGCCGCGACAAGCAATACACGATTCCGGCATCGCCGGCATGCGCCTGCCTGATGAAGCGCAATAACTGCTGACGCGCATCCTGTTTATCGACGATGGCATAGCGGATGTTCGGCCGGTCGAAACTGGCAACGAAGGTGCGGGCACCGTGCAACGCAAGCCGCTCGACGATTTCGCTTCGCGTCTGCATGTCCGCAGTGGCCGTCAGCGCGATGCGCGGCACGTGCGCAAAACGCTCGTGCAGCACCGACAGCTGCAGGTACTCCGGACGGAAATCGTGTCCCCATTGGGACACGCAATGCGCTTCGTCGATGGCGAACAGCGCAATGCGCGTTTGCTCGAGCAACTCCAGCATGCGCGGCATCAACAGTCGTTCGGGTGCCACATACATCAGGTCGAGAGCGCCGTCGCGCAATGCCTTTTCCGCCGCAGCGGTGGCGCGCGCGTCGAGTGTCGAATTGAGGAATGCGGCTTTCACACCGAGCTGGCGCAGTGCCGCGACCTGATCCTGCATGAGCGCGATCAGCGGCGAAACCACCAACGCGGTTCCGGAACGCAACAGCGCCGGCAACTGGTAACAGAGCGATTTTCCGCCGCCGGTCGGCATCAGCACCAACGCATCGCCACCCGCGACGACGTGCTCGACGATTTCCTGCTGGGCACCGCGAAAAGCCGGGTAGCCGAAAACGCTGCTCAGCGTTTCGAGTGCGAGGGGCGCCGGGCTGCGGGAAGAAGAAAGGTCAAGTCGCAAATTGATTCAATAGAAGGCAAACGCGGCATTGTACTCATCCGGCTGTGCCCCCGTGCGAGCGCGGGCCCTGCGGCTGGATCTCGGCTGCGCCTGCGTGCTCGGCCGATGCCTGCAGGCGTTCGACATTTAAGGTGCTTGCCGCATCGCGAGTCATGGCCTTGTAGAGCATCAACACGATGTCGCTCGAGGGGATGGGTTTGCTGAAAAAGAATCCCTGGATCTGGTCGCAACCGCGCGAGCGGAGAAATTCGTACTGTTCCTTCGATTCAACGCCTTCGGCCACCACTTTGAGTTGCAGGCTGTGCGCCATGGCGATGATCGCCTCGACGATGGCTTCATCGTCCTTGCTTTGCGGAATACCCCGCACGAAAGACTGATCGATCTTCACGCTGTCGAATGGAAAGCGCTTGAGATAAGCCAGCGAAGAGTAGCCGGTGCCGAAGTCGTCCATCGTAAGGTGAAAACCGTGCGACTTCAGCTCGTTCAGCACTTTCTCCGCATGGTCCTGGTTGCTCATCACCGCGCTTTCGGTGATTTCCAGCTCCAGGGAATCCACCGTGAGTCCCGTGTTCCGGACGGTTCCGACGATGAACTCGACCAGTCCCTTATCCGACATCTGGCGCGCGGAAATGTTGATGGCGATGCGCATCTGCGGCAAGCCGCTTTTCTGCCAGGCGCGATTCTGCACGCAAGCCGTTTGCGCGACCCAGCGGCCCAGCGGCACGATCAATCCGGTTTCCTCGGCTATGGCGATGAAATCGCCGGGTGGCACGGAGCCAAGTTGCGGGCTGATCCAGCGGATCAGCGCTTCGAGTCCGGTAATGCGTCCCGTGGCGAGATCGATCTTGGGCTGATAATGCAGCACGAATTCGTGGTTGCCGAGCGCGTTGCTAAGGTTGGATTCGAATTCCAGTCGCTGTATCGAATGCGTGTTCAGTTGCTCGGAGTAGAACTGGAAGGTTCCCCGGCCGTCTTCCTTGGCGCGATACATCGCGATATCCGCATTCTTGAGCAACGACTGGGCATCCCGTCCGTCGGTCGGGAAAGTGCTGATGCCGATGCTCGCGGCCGGCCGGTACTGGCGTCCGGAGAGAATCATGGGCCGCGAAACCGCTTCCACTATTTTTCGCGCCACGGTGCCAGCCTGATCTTCCGCGGTCAGACCTTCCACGAGCACCGCGAATTCATCGCCGCCGAAGCGCGCAACGATGTCCACCTTGCGCACGCAAGCCACCAGGCGCTCGGCCACGGCGCGAAGGACTTCATCGCCGGCATCGTGGCCCAGGCTGTCGTTGATATTCTTGAACCGGTCGAGGTCCAGAAACAGGATGGACAGCATCTTTCCGGAGCGCTCCGCGCGCTGCAGGGCAGCATCGAGGGTGTAGCGGAAGCGACCTCGATTGGGCAGCTCGGTCAGTTCGTCGTGGTCCGCGAGGAATCGGGTGCGCTCCTCCTGCACCTTGCGCGCGCTGATGTCCTGCAGGACGCCGTTCATTCTCAGTGCAACGCCGGTCTCGGTTCGGCTGACGTGTCCCCGCGCGAATACATGGGCAACGGACTGGTCGCTGCGTACGAGGCGGAATTCGTCGCTCCACGCCGGGGCGGCCGATTTGACGGCCCCCAGCAGTTGATCTTGCACGCGCGCGCGGTCCTCGGGATGGATGTGTTCGAACCAGGAGGCCATGCTGTCGACTTTCTGACCGCCACTTTGCATGAACATCGGTTCATAGTTTTCGCTGAGCCACAGGCGGTCAGTACCGAGGTCCCAGTCGAACATCGCATCGTTGGTCCCCTTCGCGGCCAAGTCGAAACGCTCGAGATCCCGCCACATCAGCTCTTGCAACCGATTGCGCCGCGTTACGTCGCGGGCAATGATCACGCGAGCTTGCTGGCGCGCAAAATGCACGCGGTAGGCAATCAGTTCGACCTCGAGGGTTGCGCCATCCTTGTGGCAGTGCCGCCACGAACCGAGTTCGCCGGAGCCGGCCAGGGCCACCGCGAGGCGTTCGGCATCCTCGGGCAAGCCCAGATCCGCCAGCGTCAATCTGAGCAGCTCTTCGCGCGAATATCCGTACGCGCTCGCCGCAGCTTCGTTGACGTCCAGGAAGCGACTTTTTCGCGCGTCGCAAATGAACGTGGGAACGGGATTGTTCTGGAACAAGGCTCGCCAGGGGTTTTGCGCGGAATTCGAATCGTCCTCGCCGGACGCCGGTACGACGTTGCGATGGCTTTTGTCGGAACGCATTCTGCGAACCAGCACCATGATAATAATCGCGGCAAACAGCAGACCCAGCAAAACAGCGGCGATCAAGGCCGTGCCCGCCGCACTGAACGAATGGAGCAATCCCGGGACAAGATCCGGCACGCGGTTTAGAATGGATTCTGCTTCCTGCGGCGACGCCACTTATCAGGGCTCCCGACGCGACTAGCTCGCGAGCATAATTTACCCTATAAACCGGCGGTCGGAGACATAAATTGCGCAGCGCGCCGCGCTGCGCCGAAAGCGCGTGAATCGAGCCCTGCAGGAACCTTTTCGCCGACGTTGCAAACTAACCTAGACCATCCATCGCGTACCCACTTGTCATCATGCTAGTAAAATTCGACAGCGAAGCAGGCAGCTTTACCATGGATCACGCCATTGCCATCCATCTGCTCAAATTGATGGGCCATAGCGGCACTGTGCCCAGTGCGATTCTTCCCGCGGACATTCCAGCCGCGCTGACCCGCCTCAAGGCGCACATTGCCGCAAGCCCGCCGGCGCAGGCCGGCGCCTCCGCCGGGGATGACGACAATCTGAGCAAGATCCAGGTTTCCCTGCGCCAGCGCGCGTTTCCGCTCATTGAGTTGCTCACGCGCGCGGCCGACCGGGGGCATCAGGTCATGTGGGAGAATGCGAGGTAAGCGCCGTTGCAGACGGGCCGATTCGTTGCGGCCTGGATTAAACCGCGCTCGAACGTTATTTTGGGCGCGGCGTTTTAAGTTCGGCGTCGGGCCTCGACAGGCGCCCGGCGCGCAGTTCTGCGACCGCCGTTGAAACAGCGCGACCTACGTTGCGCACTTCTTCGAACAGGGCGTCATCGCCATCGAGTTCATCGTGGCTCGTGGCATACGGTTTGTAATAGCCGATGTAACGGTCGAGCCGCGCATGAGTGCCCGCATCGATCAATCCCATCCAGTCCAGCCAGTCCGTGAGCATCCGCCTCGACCCCTCGACGCCGGCCACGTCACCGTGCACCACGAGGCCATAGACCCGCCCCTGCAGATGTTTCGGGTAGTGCCAACCCGCGAGTTCCACTTGCTTTGCCTTCTCGGGATCCTTGCCCGAAGTCAACGTCGGATCCGGATTGCCGCCATCCGCGCAAACCAGCCGATCGATCATAAGCTTCAGCGGGCTTGGCGACTGATACCAGTACACGGGCGTGCAAATGACGATACCGTGCGCCGCGGTCCAGCGTTCGTAGATTTCCGCCATCCAGTCGTTGGTCTGGCCCAGGGCGTGATTCGGGTAGCAGCTGCACGGCCAATGACACAATGGCATCGATGTGGACACGCAGCCCTTGCAGGGATGAATCTTGCGGCCGTACTCGGATGCCAGCATGCTCAGATCCAGCAGGTCCACGTCATTGGCATTGCCGGACAGCGTTTCCTGCACGGTACGCGCTAGCCGATAAGTCTTCGACATCTCTCCCGGGCAGGTGCCATCGTTGCGCGCAGCCGAGCAGATCACCAGAACGCGCGACCTGGTCATCGGGCTCTTCTGCTCAGCTGCCGCCTGGGCGAGTCGCCGGCGGGTTTCGCTCCACTCGACCGACAGTTCCTGCTCGGGGTCGGCGAAACCAGGGCCGGCCTTCTGGGTGACGGGCGACTTGCGCCCCTCGTGATACGCGCACCAGGCGATCTCTTCGAGCTGCGCGACGGCATCAGCCGCCTTGTCGAAGGCCGGATCGTAGAAATTGGCGCGGAACCGGCTTGCGAATTGCTCGCGCGACAGATTGCCGGGCCATTGACCTTTTCTGACGATTGTCATGTCGATGCCGCCCAGGTGTTCAGTGGGATATCCAGTCAGAACCAAACGATCACGGCAAGTTCCTTGCGCAGGTGCGCTTCGATATTCAGGACCGGATCATGGCATTTTCAGTACAAGCCAGTCCCCGGATTGCCTGACAGCAGGCACGGCAACCCAGCTGGCACCCGCGCCGACAAATGTCGGCCTCGCACCCCCCCAATGCTCGGAGGATTGATCTTTTCCTATTTCTTGCCCGCTTCTTTCTCCGCCTGGGCCTCGAGTTGGTTGTAGTCCCTCGGCGGCTCGTGCAAAGCCTGGCGTCGGCTTTTTTCCAGTCCTTTGACCACCGCTACGACGGCTTCGTTGTAAGGCACCGCGATGCCCAGCGCCCGCGCTTCGCGCACCAGCGCGCCATTGAGCGCATCGATCTCGGTGCGGCGACCCTGTTCGATATGTTGCATCATTGACGGTTTGTTGTAGCGGATGCGGCAATGATCCTTTATCTTTTTGCGCGGATTGTCCTCCGGCAGCTTTAATTGCTTGCGCTCCACGACGGCCATGATCTCGTCGATGACCCTGTCCTGCAATGCGCTGACTTCCGGCGTGCGATACATCTCGCCGCTGCGCAGTCCGGTTATCGCGGTCAACGCATTGATGCCGCAGTTCAGCACGAATTTTCCCCAGATCCAGTTCATCGGATCGGGAATGATTTCCGTGGGAATCTCGGACTTGTTCAGCATATCGGCGACTTGTTTCACGCGTGACGTATCGCGTCCGTCCAGTTCGCCGATGGAGGTCATGCCGACATTGGTATAGGCGGATCGGCCGGGCGCGGGATTGGCCGCACTGTTCATCGACACCCCGGCAATCACCCGCTCCCTGCCCAACTCGTCGATCAGCGTTTCCACGTTGCCGATGCCGTTCTGCAGGGTCAGCGCGAACCCGGTCGGCTTCAATACCCGCCGCGCGGTCTTCGCTGCCTCGCGGGTCGCGTTGGAGTCGGTAAATATGATGGCCAGATCGGCGGCGGGAAGACCCTCGGGCCCGGTCTGCGCCGGCAGCCGGATGGTATGCGATCCGCGCACGCCTTCAACCGTGATGCCTTCAGTGCGGATCTTGCCGATATGATCCTCGCGCGTATCGATCAGCGTAACGTCGTATCCCGCCCGCGAAAGCAAGCCCCCATAGACGCCCCCCATCGCTCCGGCTCCGATCATGTAAGTTCGCATGGCTTCTCCCAGGTTTCACGGACTGAGTATCTGTGGACTGAGTAAAGGCACTCGAACCGTTCAGCTCCGCAGTCCCGTTCTTTTTCTATCATTCCGCTTGCGCAGCTTATAACATTCTCTGCATGCCGATTTCCTACGCATTCCAGAATATCAGCCCCAACGGGGTCAGGCTTCGCTGTGTCGTCGAAGGCCAGGGGCCGCTGGTGATCATGGTCCACGGCTGGCCTGAATCCTGGTACTCCTGGCGGCACCAGATCGCTCCGGTCCGGGACGCCGGCTATCGGGTCGTCGTACCCGATGTGCGAGGTTATGGAGGCAGCGACGCGCCGTTAGCTCTGGAAGCATATGACATGGAGTCCATGATCGGCGATGTGCTGGGGCTTATCGATCACTTCGATCAGGAGCGGGCGATCCTGATAGGGCACGACTGGGGTGCGCCGATCGTCTGGAATACGGCGGCTTTGCATCCGGGGCGGGTCGCTGCCGTGGCTGCGCTCAGCGTTCCATATGCTCCACGCGGTAAAGTCTCGTCGATCGCGCTCTGGCGTGAGCTTTACGCCGGGCGTTTTTTCTACCAGCTCTATTTTCAGCAGCCCGGCGTAGCGGAATCGGAATTCGAAGCCGATCTGCGCACCGCGTTGCGCAAGATCTATTATTCGGGTTCGGGGGATGCGCCCAAGGGTCTGTTCCGCGCTGACAAATCTCCCGATGCCCGCATGCTCGACGATCTTCCCGATCCGGTCGTGCTGCCGGGCTGGCTGACCGAAGAGGATCTCGATTATTACGTTTCTCAGTTCGCGCGCAGCGGCTTTCGGGGTCCGCTGAATCGCTACCGTAACCAGGAGCGGGATTGGGCACGCCTTACCGGGCTCGCTGGAGCACGCATCAGCGCTGCGGCTTGTTTCATCGCCGGCAGCCGCGACGGTGTGCTGAAGTTCGTACCCAACGTAGATCTGGTGGAATACATGAAGCGCTGGATCGATGATCTGCGCGTTTGCGAAATCATCGAGGGTGCCGGACACTGGATTCAGCAGGAAAGGCCGGCCGAAGTCACACGGCTGCTGCTTGGTTTTCTTGCGACGCTCCGAACCGGCGATCGGTGATCGGTAATCGGTAATCGGTGAACGGTGAACGGTGAACGGTGAACGGTGAACAGACAATGTTAATAAAGAGGCTGAATCTCTTGAGTGACAAGCGTTCACTGATCACCGTTCACTGATCACCGATCACCGTTCACTGATCACCGATCACCGATTACCGTTCTCTGTTCACCGTTCACCCTCCGCACCGCGCTGCTACAATCGCCGCTTCACACACACTTTGGAATTTGCTCATGGCCACAACAACGACTGCCAGCGGACTCGTTATCGAAGAACTCGTCCAGGGCGACGGGCAAACCGCCGCAGCGGGGCAACGCGTTACCGTTCATTACACGGGTTGGCTCACCAACGGCACCAAGTTCGATTCGAGCAAGGACCGCAACGATCCGTTCGTATTCGGCTTGGGCCAGGGACAGGTTATCCGTGGCTGGGATGAAGGCGTTCAGGGCATGCAAGTCGGCGGCAAGCGCAAGCTCACCATCCCGCCTGAACTCGGTTACGGCGCACGCGGGGCGGGCGGCGTCATTCCACCCAACGCCATTCTCGTATTCGAAGTGGAGTTGCTCGGAGTTCGCTGACAGCACCTTCGCGTGCGCACCGTCAATGCCACGTATGCGCGCTCACTTCATCTGGCCGCTGCGCCGGTGCGATCATCCGCGGGATGTGAGTTGCGAGCGCACTCGCTGCCTGACCAGGTTCACGTTCTGGCGAAACGCATAGAGATTGTCCGTGAACGCGAGCGGCGTGTTGATGCGATTGACGGCGCGCTCGATGGCGTCCAGCTGTCCCAGAAGCTCCTTGAGCTTCTCCGGACTGATCTCCTCATCCATTTCCAGCTCGACTTCCTTGAGTTGCGCGTACCAGCGGTAGATGCGCGACCGCACGCGCCAGCGGTATATGGCCGGAACGATACGGCCAAGCGGCACCATCAGCGCCAGTAGCGGCAGCAGGGTAATCCACAGGCGATCGACGAGCACGGCCGCCCAGTAAGGCAGGTAACGCTGCAGAAAGGGTGGCCCGGACTTGTAATAACGCCGGGCTTCTTCGCTCAACGGAAACTCCGAATTCATCGGCGCCGGAAACTCCCCAGCCCGGTTGAGCAGGCCCGCGTTACCGTGGATCTCGCTTGCCGCGCGCATCAACAGGAAGGCCAGCGCCGGATGCAGCGTATCGACGGCCAGCAGGTTCGCGGTGGGCGAAACCAGGGTTATGTCCCTGGAAGGTACGTTTTTCACGAAGTCGAATACGCCCTGAGGTAAGGTCAATTTAGTCAGCGCGGGAAATCGCCGTGTATACGCCTCGGCCCGATCGAGACTCAACAAGTTGATGCCCGGCGCCGTGATGAGTTGCTCGACCAGCGGAGAATCGGGCGGACCCACCAGGAACAGCGCATCGATCTTTCGCTCGATCAGCAGCGTGTTGGCCATTTGTCCGTGCTCCTGCAGCAACGCGGTGGGAGGCAATACCGCCGCATTCACGGCCAGCAACTGCAGCGCGAGCGCGCGCGTGCCGCTTTCTGCCGGTCCGATGGCTATTCGTTTGCCGCGCAAACCGTCGAAGTCATCGATGCGGGCCCCTCGGTAAAACACCCAGAGCGGCTCGTAATAGATGCTGCCCAACGCCACCAGGTGCGGAGCGTTGACGGCGAAGGCCGAGCCTGCCTGCAGAAACCCGACCTCGATACCTGACTGTCTGTCGAGCAGCCGGCTGACATTCTGCTGCGAACCCGCCGAGGGCCGCAGCTCGAGCGTGACGCCATCACGTGCCAGGATCTCCCGGTAACGTTGCGCGAACATGTGGTACCCGCCTTCAGTCGCCCCGGTCGACATGACGATGGTATTGGGAGGCGCGGGCTCCACGAAGTGAAGCGCGATTGCGAACACGGCCACAGTCAACAGGATGGCCGAAATAATCGTGACCAGAAGATCACGCCGGCTCAGATCGCTGAATTTTCTCTTGATCATCGCTGGATCGACCGCATTGGCCACGCATTGCCCCCGGCGGGCAGTCCGATTTGAAGGACTGCAAACGGGCCGCGTCGTGGGCGCATGCGCCGGACTGCCGCAAAAGCAACGTACATTGCGTATTCCTCAGAGTGCGCCGGGTGCGAGTGTAAACGCTATCTGGCAGGCGAATGTCGGGAAGTCGTGAACGTGCCGTGGAGCATGACACGCGGCCGGGGCAGTGCGTTACGTCTGCTCCAGTTCGTCCACCAGCGCCTGTAACCGCTCGATCAAGCGCTCGACGATCCATTCGGGGTCCTGCGCCCACAGGTGCTGGACCGATGAGTCCTCCTGCGACTCGCCTTCGGTTTCGGTGGCAGTGACATCTTCCGCCTCCTGCAGCATGTGGCTCAGCGCCGCCATAAGCCGCGGGTAATGGATGGACACGGCGTCCCCGGCGCCCGCGCCGTCCTCGATTTCAGCGTGGACCAGCGTGGCGAGATGTTCGAGCACCGGTCCCGCTCCCGCCGCTTTCAGCACTTCAGGATCGCTGGCTGCCAGGTGCTCGACCAGATCCAGAACATGACGCTCATGGGCGAATATGGCGCCCGCAACGAGTTCCGCGTAAGTCAGATCTATCGTTGCGACCAGATGATCGCATTCGCCGGCGAGCATGTCGCACAGCGGACAGCGTGCGCCCGCGTCACCCTCTTGTTCATCGTCCTCATCATCGTCCGGAAGATGTTCCGGAAACTCGTCTTCGGGACTTTTGGGACCGGCCATGCTCAAGCTCCCTCGGGCTGTGATGCCCCGTGCGTCAGCGCTTCAGCTTTGCGGCTGGCGGATCTTCCAACGGCGGCGGAACATCCGTCGGCGGCGGATTGGGTACCGGCTTGGGAACGTCCGTTGCCGGCGGTTTGCCTGGCGGGACAGGCCCCGTAGGCGGCAGTTCGGGTCTGGGTATCGTCGTCATGATCTGCAGACCGGAAAGGCGCACCCAAGTTCGCGGAAAGGTCAGTTGTTTGCGCGCTTGAGCAAGTTGATTTTCGCTTGCCTGGTCAGTTTCTTGAGCTCGTGTTCCCGCCGGGCGGCGTCCGAGCGCGTCGCCACGGCTTCGGAGTAGACCAGGGTCACGGGCCCCCGCCCCCGCGTATAGCTCGCACCGAGCATGCCCTTCGCATTGTGCTCGCTGACCCGGCGCGCGAGGTCCAGCGTGATCCCGGTATACAGCGTGTCGTCCGCGCAGCGGACCATATAGACGAACCACATAAGTTCAGGGTCGAGGGAGGACTAGGGGCGAGGGGTGGGTATAAAAATAGGACTGAGGACTGAGTGCTGAGGACTGAGTAAAAAACGCATGCGACGCCTTTACTCAGTCCTCAGTCCTTTTCACTCAGTCCTGCCCTTCATCTCCTCCACCATCTGCCGCAGCTGTGCGACCTCCTCGCGCAATGCGGCCACCTCGGCCTGCAGTGACGATTCGCTGTCGCCTGATGCTGCGGTCGTTTGCGCGCTCGGCAGGGTATCCACAGGTCCACCCAGAAGATGGGCCCAGCGATGCTCGCGAGACCCCGCTTGTTTCGCGAGTTTGACGACCAATGGTCCATCCGGACGCGCAACCATCTCACCCAAATAGGCGTCAACACTAGAGAGGTCGGCGAAGCGATAGAGCCGCTCGCATGCCGTCCTCAGTTCGCCCGCCGTTTGAGGCCCACGCAGCATCAGGGTCACGAGCAGTGCGGTCGTGCCCGAGTCAGTACCGAGCACCTGAGGAAGGTTATGGGAATAGCGCACTACCCGTCGCGAAGCACCCCAACTGTTGGTGACCAGTTTGCGGTCTTTCAAGGCATCGAGCGCTCCCTGTACGTCTTCCTCGCTGGCGTCCATCACCGGATCTCGGCTGGTCTTCTGATTGCACCCGGTCACCAGGGCGTTGAGCGAAAGCGGGTAGTAGTCCGGCGTCGTGAGCTGTTTTTCCACCAGCACGCCGAGCACGCGAATTTCCAGTGGAGTGAGCAGCGGTAAAGGGGAGTCTGTCATGGGCATGGCCTGGTTGGAGACACGCAGGAATCTACACGAGAAAAGCAACGCGCAGGGTGCCGGCGCGCTGCCGCAGGATGTCGAACCGGTGTATCTGAAAAATGCTTCGACCGCTCCGACATCGGGCTTAGGACGCCGGCGTTTTATGCAAATGGCGGCAATTCTCGCATCCATGCCGCTGATAGAGCGCGCGCAAGCGTTCGGACTGCCGCGTCCCGCCGCCGTCCCGGGCGGTTTTGCAGTCATCAACCTGGGCGCAGACATTTTACCGCCGGTCGCGCATTTCAAAGCCGACCGGGTGTTTGTCGGGGGCAACAAATCAGGTTGGCTCGCCATCGTCGGCATTCCGCTCGACGCGCAGCCAGGCCGGGCGCCACCGCTTTCCATTCGCTATTCCAGCGGCAAGCTGCGCGATGTGCAGTTCACCATCGAGCCCAAGGAATATCCGGCGGAGTTCCTGACCATGGGTTCCGGGTCGGGCTATGTGGATCTCAATGTGGCGGATTTTGCGCGCTGCGAGGCCGAGCGCGCGCATTTGCAGCGCGTGCTGCGCACCTACACGGAAGCCGCGCCGACTTCACTGCTGCTGGTCCCGCCCTGCCAGGGGACGCAGTCGAGCAGCTTCGGCATGGTGCGCTTCTTCAACGGCCAGGCGCGAGGCGCGCATAACGGCATGGATATCGCCGCCCCGGTCGGCAAGCCTGTCTATGCCGCGGGCGCCGGTGAGGTTATCGATATCGGCGATTATTTTTTCTCCGGCCGGACCGTGATCGTCAATCACGGGCGCGGCTATTTCACGCTCTATGCACATCTGAGCGAGACCAGCGTGCGCCGTCGCAAGACGGTCAGGGCAGGCCAGCAGATCGGCCGGATCGGCTCGACCGGGCGGAGCACCGGTCCGCATCTGCATTTTGGCGTCTACCTCAATGCAGCGGCCGTGGACCCAATGCTGTTTCTGCTCAACGAGCCGGGCATGAACGGGTTATATCCCTTTACCGCGTCGCAGGATCGGCCGCGCACCTCGGCCCGACGGCCGGGCATAGACTTGAAGGTGCTCTGAAAGAGCTTGCGGGAGATTTTCAGGCGCTTCCTGCCGCGACGCACGACATACCGGTATCATCAGGCCTTCTCAACCGCATCGTTTACCAGAACGTGCTGCGTCGCCAATTCCTTCGTTTGCTCGCGGCCACCGCGCCGCTCTACTCTGTGCGTCCCGCCATGGCGGGAGCCCTTCCCAAATCCGATGCGGTGCCGGGCGGCGTGGCAGTTGTCAAGATCGGGCGCGCGGCACAGGCGCCGACGGCACGTTGCAACGGCAACCGGATCCTGGTGATGGGCGACACCACCGAGTGGATCGGCATCGTCGGAATTCCGCTCGAGACCGTGGCGGGCGAGAAACTGGCGTTGCACGTGGTCCATGCCGACGGCAAGACCGTCAGGATCGACGTTCCGGTCCGCGCCAAGGAATACGCCACGCAGCGCCTGACCGTCAAACCCGGTCAGGTGGAACTCTCCCCGGAGGATCTGGCGCGTTACGAGCGCGAACGCGCGCACCTTTTGCAGATTCGCCAGACATTCACCGGCACCGCGCCGCAATCGCTGGAGCTTATGCAGCCCTGCGAAGGGACGCGTTCGAGCACCTTCGGACAGCGGCGGGTTTTCAATGGGCAGTCGCGCAGTCCCCACAACGGCATGGACATTCCCGCGCCGGAAGGCTCGCCGGTCGTCGCGGCTGGCGAAGCGAGCGTGCTGGATATTGGCGATTACTTCTTCTCTGGAAACACGGTGATGCTCGATCATGGCGGCGGCTTTCTGTCCCTCTACGCGCATTTGAGCGCCGTAGATGTCGTCCTGCAGGACCGGGTCGCCGCTGGCGCGCGCATCGGCAGGGTCGGCGCGACCGGTCGCGTCACGGGCCCGCACCTGCACTTCAGCGTCTATCTGAATTCCGTGCCGGTCGACCCGGAGTTGTTTCTGAAGCAGTAGAAAGGACCGAGTCAAGGCAATGTCAGGACTGGGAACTGGGCAAGCAAGACTGCCCCCTTTCCCCTTTCCCCTTTCCTCTTTCCCCTTTCCTCTTTCCCCTTTCCCCTTACGCTTCGATCCGATCCGGAGCACGCACGCGTTTGGTTTCCGTGATGCGCCGTCGTGCCCAACCGCCTCGTCCGATTGGCTCGATGCCATGGTCCGCGAGTGCCCGGCGCAGGTCTTCGAGCACGGCCAGACGTCGGCGCAGGAAAGCGCCAGCGAAACAGCGCCAGAACTTCCAGCCCACCCGCTGCAACGTGCGCTGCCGGCGCATATCTTCGATCCACTGCTGCGGCCCTTGATACTTGTCGCCGTCACACTCGATCGCCAGGCGCGCGTCATCGCGACCCTCCACGACCATGTCGATACGATAGGCGCCCACGGCGACCTGTGGCGTGACGTGATATCCCTCGCCGTTGAGCCAGTCGAACAGCTCGCGCTCGATGCGCGATTCGCACAACGTTCTCAGATCGGTTACTCGCGTCGGCTCCTGCGTGAACGGCCGCTCGAAGTGCGCGATGAGGCTGCGGCGCAGACGATCGGATTCGGAGAGTTCCGCCAACTCCACGGAACGCACCAGAATCATGCGATCGCGCGCGCGCGACGCAGCGACGTTGAAGCGCTGGGCAAAAATATCCCGCGAGAGCGCAGCGCCGATGTCGTTGGGCGCGCAGACCATCGACAGATACATGATGTCGCGTTCGCGACCTTGAAACTGGCGTGCATCGCCGCAGGTGATGGCATGGCGGCGCAGGATGTCCGGAGACAACTCCTGGGTAAGGCGCTCCCAGATATGCTGTGCCTGTTCTTCGCCCAGCAGAGACACCACGCCGATTGACCGCGCGTGCATTTTGGGATCTGCCACCAGCGACTTGAGATCCTTGACGATGAACTCTGCCTCCGCGCGGTTGATGGCGCCGTCGCGCCGCCCGTCGCTCACGAAATAATCGAGCAGCGGCGGATCCAGCCGTTGCGACGAGGGGGCGAGTCGCAAGGGATGCAATTCATGATCGTAGAACTCGCGTTTGGAGTACTCGATGATCGGCGCGACGCAGCGAAAATGCTCCTTCAACATGACCCCGCTGTGCGCGTAAACCACTTTGGCCAGATCATAGATCGAGCGGTCGGGCGACATCTGCGACGCATACAGGGGGACTTGCTCACCGAGGTGGCGCTTCATCAGCGTGTTGATGCGCTCTTCGTCGATCCCGATGGCCTGGGGAGCCACCTGCTTGTCGTCGCCCACGATCAGTAATTTGCGCGCGCGCAACAAAACCGGCAACGCGCCGATGTCGGATTGCGACGCTTCGTCGATCACGACGAGATCGAAACTGCCTAGTTGCGCCGGCAGCGATTCGCAAACGCGATGGTGCGGCATGATCCAGCAGGGCACGGCGCGCTGGGCTTCCGTGGCCGCCGCGCGCGCATCGCGCCGATAGCGAAACGCCCGCTTGCCGGTGCCTTTTCCTATGCGCTGGATGGCGTTCAGATACGCCTGCAGCGCCGCGCGTACGCCCGGGCTCGCCTGCTCGGTCAGTTTCAGCCAACTGCGCTTGACGACCAGCGCCTCGTAAGCTCGCGCAAGATCCTGCTCGACCTCTGTACGCGCCGCGGCGAGCTTCTTCAGTTCGTCGTGAGCGTCGATGGCCTGCATGTGGGTGGCCAACCGGCGCAAGCGCCACTCCGCGAACAGCCGCGCCGGCGCGAGCTTGTCGTCGAAACCGGTCGCCGGCTGGCGCAGCCGCTGAGCGAGCTTGGGGGCGCCCGAAGCTGCGATGCGGTTCGTAACATCAGCAACCACGGCAAGGGGTTCGCAGAGGCTTCGCACCCGGGATAGCTCGGTACTCAGCGCGGTCCATGCTTCAAGCAGTGCCGACTCTGCGACCGACGGGTTGCCCAATGTCCCCGCCAGGAATGCCCGCATGCGCTCCACGATCCGGCCCTGCTTGCCCTCGAGGGTGCGATGCAGCCCGTCGACCACCACGGAGACTTCGCCCAACTGCGACTTGGTCAGGTGAAACGCGAGCGCGAGTTCCACTTCGGCCAGCACGGAGGCGTCCTGATGAATCATCGCGGCGCGCGCCCAGGCCGGAAAGATCTCCATGGCCTGACGCGACATCGCCGCTTCTTCGCGCACCAGATTCTTGAGCTTGGCATAGGACGCAAGCTGGGACTCCGCGGACAGCCGGCCCCTGGCATCCGCCGACAGCACGCTCTGCAATCCGACTTCGGGCGCAAGCGCATTCCATCGCGCGCTCAAGGCGCGGCGCAGTTTCTGCATCTCCAGGTATCCCGCGACCGCTTTCCAGTCGGCCATGTCCGCCGGGGGAGCGCCCTTGACCCGCACCAGGGCGAGCAGTTTCTTGGCCTCGGGCCGGCCAAATACCGAGAGCCCGAACGCCCGTCGCCCTTCGGCGAGGTTACTTACGGCGAGCAGAAACTGGGCATCGGTTTCCGCCGGTTCGGGCACGCTCACCGGCCGTGCAAGTCCCTGCAACCGCAGCGTCGCCGCCTGTTCCATGTCAGCCGCGAGCGCTTCGAGCATGTCGAACAGGCGTTTCGGTTGGCCGCTGCGCATGCGGTTGATCGTTTCTTCGCTCCAGGGCAACTTCAGCTCCGCGAACTCTTCGCGCAATCTTTTGACCGTGGCGATCTGTTCGACGAGCGCACGAGAGGCGAGAATGGATTGCATGCCTGATCCCGCCGGGATCGGCAGTTCGCTGGCGCGCGATTCGCGGATGACTTGCGCGTAACGCTGAAGATCATCGTGCGCCTTGACCAGTTTTACGGGGTCCGGAAGTTCATCGGACGCGGGCAGGGCGCTGCCCGCGTACTCGATATCAGCGCCCAGTTGTTTGCGCGCCTCACGCAGGTTGAGGATGTCGTCGGCAGAAAAGCGCGGCGCGTATTGCGGTCCAACACCCAGCGCATCGGGCAGCCACTCGAACTGGCCGACATGCTGCATGACTTCGGCGGCCGCATCCTGCGGATCGATGTTCTCGCCGCCCAGGTCGATGCGTGAAACATTGAGTTTCGCCCAGCGCCCCAAATCGGTGTCGATGCGCTTGAGCCGCCCATGCAGTCCATCGATCGTCTCCACCAGGCCGTCCACCTGGCGGCCCGCTGCCTGGGTGTCGAGGCTTTGCAATTCCGCGGCCATCTTGCGGATCGCGCGCTCGAACTGATCGATTCCATCCTGCTCCGCGGAAAGCAACGCAAGCGCAAGCGGCCGAATTTCCGCGGGGAGCTGGTCGCGCAACACCGCCAGGGCTGGATCGCGCATGGACGTCACCAGTACGCGCCGCCCGTTGGCAAGCCAGTGGCAGATGATGTTGGCAATGGTATGCGTCTTGCCGGTCCCCGGCGGGCCTTGCACCACCACGCCGTCGGAGACTTCGAGCATCTGCACGATGCGCGCCTGCTCGTCGTTGAACGGCTTGGGGAAGAACAGATCCTGCGTTTCCATGGCCTCGCCCGGTCCGGTGGCGTGATAGGCCGCGGTCACGCCGCGAAACGCAGGCAGCGGTACCGGCGCGCAAACAGCCGGCGAATCGCTGACCAGGGCGGCTACGGCGGGCGGTAGAGCCGCGGGTTCCTCGAGCGCAACGATCAGCTCGCGAAATCGTTCCAGATCCTGCACAGCCGCGACCGCACTACGCGGGCGTGCAAACAAAACCCAAGAACTGTCGATCTCGGCACTGGGTTGACCCTGCGTGCCCGAGCCGGATTTCGTGGCCTCCAGGGCGCGACGCGCGATTGCGACGAGCGGCTCGTAACTTTCCGGCTCGAACGGCGACAGCGTGTCCCGCGCGCCGGCCAGAAATTGTTCGGCTTCCTTCTCGAAGTCGACCATGGCCGCGGTATCCCGCTGCACGACAGCATCCAGTTCGAGCCGCGGGTCGAGATCGCGCGGCCGCACTTCCGCCGCCTGGGTTTCGGCATTGAAACTGAGTTCCACCGCGCGCGTGACCAGCGGATACACGCGCGGCGTACCCGTCCTGGTGTCCCGGCACAGCGCCATGCCCCAGACGAGCTCCAGCTGGCCCTCGACCAGGGCGCCCGCCAGCTCCTGATGCACGGTAAACAGATTGACATACAGGTGCGCGAGCCGCCGGCGCCTGGCCTCCTGCTCTGCCCAGCGTTTCCATATGCCTTCGAGATACTGCGCGTACTGGGCCTCGACTTCAGCGCGAAAGCTGTACTCGGCAAGCCTCACGCGGGCCTGGGCGGGTATGACGGGATCTGCGGCCTGCGCGACGTTTGCGGCCGGGGCGCTGGCGTCGCGATGAGTGCCAGCACCGATGAGCGCCGCGCCATCGATTTCGGTCGCGAGCTGCGGCGCCGAACCCGGCGAACTGCCGACATTCAGCCAGGGCGCGAGCCAGGGACTTTGCGCTTGGGGCGGCACGTCGGGGCTTGCCGGATGCGGCACGGCGAGCCAGATCTCGTCGTTCCCCTCCGGGCCGTAATCATCCAGCCGCACACCTGCTATTTCGCGTGCCTGCTGCTCGAACAGGAGAAAGCTGCCATGGCTGCCGACGTCGACGTTCCCACGGCCCCGCGTGCGCAAAGAGTGTTGGGCAAAATCGACGAGCGCTATCAGGCGCCGTTGCTGGATGGTCACGGCCGTTGCGACGGTGTTTTTATATTGGGATGACAGAACTTCTGCGTGTGCCGCTATCCTACCTGCATCCCGCCGGGCAATCGATACCCATCACGAATACCGGGGACTCACACGCTGCAGTTTCATGGAAAGTACGCGTCGCCGCGTGAACCACTTAGACTGCGAGTCGGAAGTGAAGCATGAAGTCGCGGGCGGGTTGCATTACTGTCCCCGCCCGCTTGCCATGGCGCCGCCAGAAGTTTCGGCGTCGTCGGGCGCCTTCAGGCGACTTTCTCGTCCTTGCGCGCGAACAGTTCGCGGGCCTCTGCGCCCATGGCGCAGCGCACGGCATCTTCCACCGTCTCGAGCCAGATGAACTCGAGCTTCTCGCGCGCCGAGGCGGGAACGTCCTCGAGATCGCGCTGGTTGCGTTTGGGCAGCATCACTGTGCTGATGCCGGCGCGCAGTGCAGCCAGCACCTTCTCCTTGACCCCGCCGATGGGCAAGACCAGGCCGCGCAGGGAAATTTCGCCGGTCATTGCGACATCCGAACGTACCGGCTTGCCTGCCAGCAGCGAAACCAGTGCAAGGAACATGGCCACGCCTGCACTTGGACCATCCTTGGGAGTGGCTCCGGCCGGAACGTGAACGTGAAGATCGCTTTTGTCCAGCGACTCGCCGACGTACATCTTGGCCAGCGTGAGCGCTGCCTGCGCCGACTCTTTCATGACCTCTCCCAATTGCCCGGTCAGAATCAGCTTGCCCGAGCCCGGCACCCGCGTGGCTTCGATAAACAGAATGTCCCCGCCCACCGGTGTCCAGGCAAGCCCGGTGGCAACGCCCGGCACGGCCGTCCGCTGGGCAACCTCGTTGTCGAAACGCGAGGGACCCAGAATGGCGTGCAGATCGCCCGCATCAACCGTGAGCTTTTGTACCTGTCCTTCGGCAATTTTCATGGCCGCGGATCGCAGCACGGCGCCGATCTCGCGCTCGAGGTTGCGCACGCCGGCTTCGCGCGTGTAATCGCCGATCAGGGCCCGGATCGCCGCTTCGGTGAGTTCGACCTGCTCGGCCTTGAGGCCGTTGGATTCGAGCTGGCGCTTGACAAGATAGCGCCGCGCAATCTCGAGCTTCTCCTCCTCGGTGTAGCCGGGAAGCTGGATGATCTCCATTCGATCGCGCAACGGCCCGGGAATCGTGTCGAGTTGATTCGCCGTGGCAATGAACATGACTTTGGACAAATCGAAATCCACTCCAAGGTAATTATCGCGAAACTTGTCGTTCTGCTCCGGATCGAGCACTTCGAGCAGCGCACTTGACGGATCACCCTGGAATCCGCCGACGCCAAGCTTGTCGATTTCGTCAAGCATCATCACGCCATTGCGCGATTCGGCGCGGCGTATGGCCTGAATGATGTTGCCGGGCAACGCACCGATGTAGGTGCGGCGGTGGCCGCGGATCTCGGCCTCGTCGTGCGTGCCCCCGAGTGCTACGCGCTGAAACTTGCGCCCCGTGGCGCGCGCGATCGACTGGCCCAACGAGGTCTTGCCAACGCCGGGCGGACCGACGAAGCACAGAATCGGACTGTTGCCCTCCGGGTTGAGTTTTCGGACCGCAAGATATTCCAGAATGCGCCGCTTGATCTTCTCGAGGGCATAGTGATCCTCGTCGAGCACCGCCCGCGCCTGTGCAATGTCGATGGGTTGCGTGGTATCGGTTTTCCAGGGCAGTTCGCCGAGCCATTCCAGATACGTGCGCAGCATGGAACCTTCCGCGCTGCCTTCGCCCATGCGCTGCAGGCGCTTGAGTTCCTTCCTGGCGTGCTTCAGCGTTTCTTCGGGCATACCGGCTTCGTCGATGGCCTTTTTCAGATCGTCGATCTCGGCTGCGCCTTCGTCGTCCTCGCCGAGCTCTTTCTGGATCTGGCGCATCTGTTCGCGCAGGACGTGCTCGCGCTGGCGCTCATCGAACTCCTTGCGCGTCTTGTCGCCGATTTCCTTGGACAACTTGAGTACTTCGACGCGTTCGCTCAGCAGCCCCAGCACCTTGTCCAGACGGCCCTTGAGCTCGAAGCTCTCCAGCACGGCCTGCTTCTCTTCATTCTTGGTGTCCAGCAAGTTGGCAACCATGTCGGCAAGCAGCGCCGGTGAGGTCATCGCCTGCACCACACCCACGAGTTCATCGGGCACGTTGGACAATAACTGGATCGCTTCGACCGCACGCTCCTTGAGTTGCAGGAAACGCGCCTCGATCTCGGCGGTGACAGTGTCTGGAGATTCGACGATGCTCACCCTCGCCACGAGGAAGGGCCAGCCTTCGAGAAATTCGAGCACGCGAAAACGCGACTGGCCTTGCACCACCAGATGATGCGCGCCTTCATTCGTCAGGTAACGCGCAACCTGCCCGACTGTTCCCACCCAGTGCAGGTCGTCCGGCGTCAGATCGTTCTTCTCGGGGTCGCGCTGCAGCAGGAAACCGATCGGTTTCTCCCCGCGCACGGCTTCCTGCGCCGCGGCGACGGAGGTGCTGCGGCCGATGGTGACCGGCGACATGATCCCGGGAAACAGCACCGCATTGCGCAGCGGCACGATGATCAGGGCGTCTTCAGGCAACGGCTTGAGCGCCGGGCTGTCTTTGCCTGGTGCAGAAACCTTCGCCGCCTTGTTGCCGTCTTCGGGCGAAAGCATCTCCTGCATCGCGGACCAGAAATTCATGTCGACTCCTTTTTGCTGAAAGTAAGCGAGAGGCATCCGTCCTGCCATTTCCTGCCGGTGAGCATCAATGCCTGCATGGGCAGACCAATGCGCCGCGCGAAGCGGCCGTAGGGAATTTCCAGCACGTGCACGCGCGCCGGCTCGTGTTCCGAGGATTCGAGAGGAAATGGCCGCCGCGCAGAGATGGTGATGGCGCCGCTCTCCGCCTCGACGCGAACACTGTCGGCGTCCGCGCCGGGCATTGCGACGTGTACCGTTACCGCGTCGGGCGTCTCAATGACATCCACCGGCGGCTCCCATGCAGGTGGTCGCGCAGTGCCGGGCCGGCAGAACTGGCGATGCAACCGATCGGCCTGCTCGAGCAGCGACAGCGCCTCGCCCCACATCAGGTTGGAAAAATCTCGTGACGTCATGCGGACCTCCCTTTATGGTCCGTAGATGGCGCCACTCGCACGGGTTTCAAGCCTGATTCATGCGCCGTACCGCTCAATGAACCAGAGGCCTTGCAATCTCCCCCATAGTTCCTGGGGACCGGGAACCCCTGTTTCGCGTGCGGTCTAATCGAGCCGGATGCCCTCCCGTCAGCAGGGTCTCGGAGGCCCGCCACATCCCGCAATGGAATACATCGATTTTGTTCAATGGCCCGCCATGGTCGCGACCATCGTGGCGGCGTGGCTGGTGGCCTCCCAATCGAAGCGCAAACGCGAATACGGCTTCTGGGTCTTCCTGGTCAGCAACGTGCTATGGGTGATCTGGGGCCTGCACGACCAGGCCTACGCGCTCGTCGCACTGCAGGTCGCGCTGGCGGCGCTCAACATTCGGGGCGCACGCAAGAATGACCCCGAGGGCGCTACGGGATAGCCCTGATGAGTCCTGGCGCGCTAGTGGCCGCGAGCGCCGATCAACGCAAGAAACTCCTCCCGTGTCGCGACCGAATCGCGGAAGGTGCCAACCACGGAGGAAGTGATCATTTCCGAGTTCTGCTTCTCCACGCCGCGCATCATCATGCACAAATGCTTCGCCTCGATCATGACCCCGACGCCCTGCGCGTTGATCGACTCCATGACGACCTGCGAGATCTGCTCGGTGAGCCGCTCCTGGATTTGCAGCCGACGGGCATACAAGTCCACCAGCCGCGCCAGCTTGCTCAGGCCGAAGACCTTCCCGCTCGGGATATAGCCGATGTGACAGCGGCCGAAAAACGGCAGCATGTGATGCTCACACAGGCTATAGACTTCGATGTTCTTGACAATGACCATGCTGTTGGTCTTCTGGGTAAAGATCGCATCGTTGATGACCGTGGCCGGATCGACGCGCTCGCCGGAAGTCAGAAATTCCAGCGCGGATGCCACGCGATGCGGAGTCTTGAGCAACCCCTCGCGATCCGGATCCTCGCCCAGTTCGATCAACAATTCGCGTACCAGCTTTTCGATCTTGTTCTTGTTCAACGCCATGTCCGCAGTCCTCAGGCAATTCGCTCTGGTTCAGGTCCGGAAAGCACTCGCGGCTGTGATCATCCTCGCAGGATCGCTACCGGTTGTTGTTTTACGTCCGTACAGGAGGCGGCCGGCATTTCGCCATTTTCGCTCGCACTCCTTGCATAAGCCGCTGTCACAAGACAACTGGGCAACGCACGTCCGTTTGATTGGAGATATTTCATGTCGAAGTTCATCTTGTTAGGGCTCCTGCTGCTGGCCGACTTCGCGCTGGCGCAAACGCCGGCGGAAACGCCGCTGCAGCGCACGCAGGCCCTGCTGGTCGCCGTGCGAGAAGAACAACAGGCAGTCTATCAGCAGTTCCAGATGATTCAGTCCTTGCAACAAGCCGAAATGCGAAGCCCCGATCCGGGCTCCCCGGCCTATGCGCCGCCGGGGCAGATCCCGAACTACGACGACGTCACCCGGGCACGCCAGGAACAGCAGGCGCGTCTGAGCAATTATTCCAACGAACTGCAGCAACTCCACGAGCGCTACCGCTATTTGGGCGAAGAAGCGTCCCGCCTCGTCGATCGCATGCGCTCGCTGTCCCAGCAAGGCAGCCGCTGATACGCCCGCCGTCAATTCGTGTCGCTGCTTCCGTGGCAGCTTTGGTATTTCTTGCCACTGCCGCACGGGCATGGATCGTTGCGTCCTACTTTGGGGCTGTCGCGGCGGATCGGCGCATGCGAGATGCGCTTGTCCAGCCAATACGAATATACCGCCTGCACGGACTTGCCCATGGACCCGGCGGCACGGCGGCGCATCTCCTGCTCTTCGTCTTCGCTGGGGAGAACATCGCCAGCCTCCTCGGCTGCCTCGCGCAAGCGCCCCGACAGCAGCATGAATGGCAACAGGAGTTCCTCGACGTCGTCCGGCTCACCGTGCTCGTACCAGTCCGCTTGCGACAACAGCACCCCTTCCAGATAGCCCTCGCACCACGTGCACAGATCGTCTTCCCCGGTTTCATCGGCAAAGACATATAGCGTGACGCCCTCGCCTTCGTCGAGTTCCTGCACGGTTTGCGAGTAAAAGCGCATCACCAGATCAAGAATTTCCTCCGCTTGCCCGGTGGACTCATAGACTGGATTCTCGCCCAGCGCCGCGATGAGCCAGCGGCTCGGCGGAATCAGGTCGGGCGCACTCGCCACGGCGCAAAGCATCCCCTGCAACATGTCGAGCGGCATGGCTTCCTCATGGAACACGTCGGAAACGAGCAACTGCTCGAGACGGTCGAGCTCGGTCGTACTGAGCGGGCGTTCGGATTGCATCATCGAGGTCATGGCAAGGCTTCAGCCGCGGTCGCCGGGGGGAATTCAAAAGCAAGGATCGGAGTGTTCACGGACCTATCATCCTCCAATATGGGTTTAGTGCGGGCGCCCCTGCCCGCCGGGCCCGGCGGGCCCCCACCCCGACAGGAGCATTATCATGGGAATCATGACCGCGAATGAAGCTGCGTTTGCAACCGATGACGAGCGCTGGGCGGCCGTGTTGCGCCGCGACGAGCGAGCCGACGGATCGTTCTATTATTCGGTAAAGACTACCGGCGTGTATTGCCGCCCCTCCTGCGGCGCGCGCCCCGCCCTGCGCCGCAATGTGCGCTTTCATGCCAGCCCCGCGGAGGCGGAACGGGCGGGCTTTCGCGCGTGCCGGCGCTGCCGGCCCGATGCGCCGCCCCTGGCCGAGCGGCAGGCCGACGGGATCGCCGCCGCCTGCCGGATGATAGAAGCCGCCATCGAAATGCCGTCGCTCGCGAGCATGGCCGAACTCGCAGGCCTGAGCCGATCCCATTTTCATCGTCTGTTCAAAAGCGTGACCGGCGTCACACCCCGGGCTTACGCGGCCGCTTGCCGGGCGCGAAGGGTCCGCGACGAATTGTCGAAGCGCGACACCGTGACCCAGGCCATCTACCATTCAGGATTCAATTCCAATGGCCGCTTTTATGCCGCCTCCGGCGAGGTACTCGGCATGGCGCCGTCGAACTTTCGGGACGGCGGCGCCCGCGAGTCCATCCGTTTCGCACTCGGGGAATGCTCGCTGGGCTGCATTCTCGTGGCCGCTACCGCCCGCGGAGTCTGCGCCATCGCGCTTGGCGATGATCCCGACACGTTGTTGCGCGATTTGCAGGATCGTTTCCCCAAGGCGCAATTTGTGGGCGGCGATAGCGCATTCGAGCAGACCGTCGCCCAAGTCGTTGCAATGGTTGAATCTCCGGCGCTGGGGCTTGCCCTGCCCCTCGATATTCGTGGGACGGCATTTCAGCAACGGGTATGGCAGGCATTGCGCGAAATACCAGCGGGGGCTACGGCGAGTTATGCGCAGATCGCTGCGCATATCGGCAGGCCCGGCGCCGTGCGCGCCGTCGCGCAGGCATGTGCCTCCAACGCCATCGCCATCGCGATTCCTTGCCATCGCGTGGTGCGCCAGGACGGATCGCTTTCCGGCTATCGTTGGGGCGTGGATCGCAAGCGCTCGTTACTCGAACGCGAGGCAGAGCAGTGACGCTCGGCGCTCAGCGCCGGCTCGGGCTGGTAGCGCCTGCGGCGCGGATGGACATGCACAAGCGGGTCACCGCGCACGATTGGCAGCGCATCGAGGCGAGCCTCGAGCAGGACGGATACGCTCTGTTGCATGGACTGCTTCGACCGGAGGTATGCGCGTCGCTGACCGCCTGCTATCAGGATGATTCATTGTTCCGCAGCAAGGTGGTGATGGCGCGACACGGCTTCGGGCGCGGCGAGTACAAATATTTCTCGTACCCGTTGCCCGGGATGGTTGCCGCGCTGCGCGGCACGTTGTATGCGCGCCTTTGCGGCATCGCCAACCGCTGGAATGAAGCGATGAACTCGGCGATCCGTTATCCCGAAGATCACGCAGATTTCCTCGATCGGTGTCATCGCGCGGGCCAGTCGCGGCCAACCCCGTTGCTGCTTCGATACGAGGCCGGGGATTACAACTGCCTGCATCAGGATCTGTATGGCGAGCATGTTTTCCCGTTACAGATCGCGATTTTGTTATCGCAGCCTGAGCGCGATTTCTCAGGTGGCGAATTCGTCCTTACCGAGCAGCGACCGCGCATGCAATCGCGGGTCACGGTCGTGCCGCTGGAGCAGGGAAGCGGCGTCATCTTCGCCGTCAATTACCGGCCGGTGCAAGGCGCGCGCGGCCATTATCGTATCCGCATGCGCCACGGCGTCAGCCCCTTGCGATCGGGGACCCGGCATGCGCTGGGGGTGATCTTTCACGATGCCGGGTAAAAACAGGACTGAGGACTGCGTGCTGAGGACTGAGAAAGAAACCTTGAGCCTGCTTTTCGCCCTTACTCAGTCCTCAGTCCTCGTCACTCAGTCCTCGCGTCTTCCCCCTCGTCACTCGGTCCTGTCTGTTGCGCGGACGCCATCATGACGGCCCTCGACTGCGGAGTCTCCAGACTGATC
>CBDDRM010000131.1:0-9379 GCA_965233135.1 uncultured bacterium
ATATCGTCTTCCGCAGGGATGGATTAAGCACCGGAGCGCACACACTGACCACCGAAGCGGCGAGCACGGGTGGGATTGCCGTCGTGGACGCATTCGACGTTCGCCCCTGACGCAAAGCGAGCGGTTAGCAGGTCACTAAAAAAACGGGGCCGGTCGCTCCAGCGCCGGCCCCTGCTTCGTGGAACTTTCCTCAGTTTCGCGGCGGATACTTTGCGGACCCTGATCCGACCAATGGGCTCGACAGGCGGAACGGGCAGACCCACGTGAAGATGTGAGCCGCTACCCTGCAGCGCGCAGGCGGCACCTGCATGATCGGCTCAACCAACCGCGGCGTATCGCGGGCATGGCAGCCTTGCCAGGCCTGCCCCAACGCGCCGCTAGCGGAGTTCAGCGGGCGCCATCCGGCGGAATATCTTGCACTGGTAGGGCGAAGCACGAATTGCGTTGCCGGACTAGGTCAAACGGCCAGGCTCAATTGCAAGCCGCCCACTGTTCCGCTTCGGGGCGGAGCGAGCGTTCGATGTCGATGCCGGTTTTCATGGTGCCACGCGCGCCCTGCCGGATCACGATCCCGGTGTAATCCTTGCTGCGATCCCAGAAAGGATAGGTGCCAAACTGCCCGGGACTGGAGAGTCTTGTCGCCGGCGTACAGTTGAACTGCGCGCTCGCGCATTCGTGCCATAGACCGAAGCCGTAATGCCAGTCTTCTCCCAGGCCCGGTCCTCCGCCGATGCCATCGCGCATCGGTGAGTAAGCAATGACCGAAGAGGCCGTGTGATCGGTGAGCAACTGATTCATCGAAGACGGGTTCAGGAGCGCTCCGTCGCGCAGCGCGTCAAGAAACGCGAGGTAGTCCTCGCCCGTGATATGCATGCCGCCACCCAGCAAGGGGTTATTGACGGACGGAAAGTCAAAATCCGATTGCCTGAAAAGGCCGGTCTGCGCCTTGAATTCCGCGAACAGTTCGCTCCAGGTCGAAAGCGCGCGTCCCTTGACTGCCATAAGGCCTGCTACCTGGTGATGGGCGCTCACGTAAACGAACTGCTGGCCGGGAGTGTTGCCCCGTGCATTGCTCGCGGCGATATCGAGCACGCACGCTTCAAAATCGGCGGTTGGCGAATCCACGCAAGGCGGGTCGCTGGTGAATCCGGAGGTCATGCTCAGTAGCTGAGCCAGGGTCATGTTGTACATCGGATCAGCGGCCTCGATCGGCCACCCGTCGATATGATCCTGCGGCCGGTCTGCCAGGGACAAATGCCCTTGCTCGACCGCGCGCATGATCACGACTGCCGCTACCAGCTTGGATGCCGACGCGGACTCGTAACGGGTCTGCAGCGTCGAGCGGCCGCGATCATAGGAAAAGCGCCGACCACTTCTGCTTTCCACCGCGAACGAAAAATCAACTTCCGAAGCAGCCTGAGCAAGGCGCGAACTCATGCTTGTCTCGAGTGCCTGCACATGGGCTACCGAACAAGTTGCGGGCGGCGCCGGAGGGTCCCGCGGTGTCGGAGATGTTGCAGACACGTCGCCGCCTCCCCCGCCACATCCCGAAATCACAAGGCTTATTGCCAATGCCAAGCCGGCCGCGTGCGCGCCCGTTCTCCAGGACGCAGCAGTAGGCGATATCAAGTTTCTCATCATCGAATCATTGTTAATCCTGGACTCAGCAAAAGGTTTCGCAAAATACGTGCCTCCGTCTGATAAGTCTGTGTACAGGCATCAACTGATTTTGTGATTGAAGTTCACCTATGGATCCGCGCGCGTATTGCTTCTGTCAACAACCGTCATCGTGTTTGGTCACAAAGAAGAGATTCGGTCGCTGAAGTGGCCTCGGGGAAATTGTGCTTCGCCGGGCGGAAAGAAGATGTGACGTATCTAAACAGTCACCATAAGCCAGTTGGGCCAAACGACGCGGTTCAACGGGGCCGTCAAGGTATGAAATGAAGGAAAAAACCGCGTTCAGCCCAGTAAAATCGCGCCCGCGTCATGCAAAAAATGCAGGCCAACCCAACCAGCACTAAGATTGCAGCAAAGCGCGCGGCCCTACCCGTCAACTCGATAGCTTGCGGCAAATACCTCGCTCGCAGCGCACTTCCTGAATCTCTTTCCCGCGCATCCAGTCTACGACTTCACTACGCGCAGTGCTGCTCGATCTGGCGCTGGACAGTCACAGCAGCGGACGACACTGGCGCGATAGAACGCCAAAATCCCGCTCGCGGCGGGATTCTGGCGTCGATGATGTGCGGGGAATCAGTTCGGCATTACGACGGTGTCGATGACGTGGATCACGCCATTGGACGCCATGATGTCGGTTTTCACGACCTTTGCCTCGTCCACCATGACCGCGCCATTCTTCGTGGTTACGTTCAGCGACTGGCCTTCGACGGTTTTGACCTGACCCGCCTTGACCTGCGCCGCCATGACCTTCCCCGGTACGACGTGATAGGTCAGCACCTGGGCCAGTTTTTCCTTGTCCTTGAGCAACGAATCCAGAGCGCCCGGCGGCAGCTTCGCGA
Source organism: uncultured bacterium (assembly GCA_965233135.1). Lineage (GTDB taxonomy): Bacteria > Pseudomonadota > Gammaproteobacteria > Burkholderiales > JACQAP01 > JACQAP01. The sequence continues at coordinate 2,517 of CBDDRM010000131.1, forward strand.
ATGCGGCATCGGTCGGCGCGAAGACCGTGAAGGGCCCCTTGCCTTTCAAGGTCTCGACCAGACCGGCAGCTTGCACAGCTTTGACCAGCGTCGTGAATTGGCCTGCCGATATTGCGGTATCGACGATATCTGCTGCGAACGAGAACGTGGTAGCGGCGGCCAGAGCAGCCCCGGCGATGACTTTGGAGATCATTTTCATGTAAGTCCTTTTGTAGGGTGGATTGATCAGGTTTTCCGTTTGGTTGCTACATCAAGCGTGACGCACCTTGTACATCACGGCGGGTGGGACTCGCGGGTGCCAGCCCGGTTTCACTTATTTCGTTCGCCGGTTTCGGCATAAATAAACAATGAACCCGATCGGCGCGTGCGGGTCCTTCTCGCCCGATCCACAGATTGACTCAACCGATGATCCGCAACGCGTCGCGTATGCCTTGCTCTGCGCAGAGTGCTTGTCTCGCCAACCCGGTGAGGATGGGCCGTCATGCCTGAGACCCGGCGCTCGCGACGACGCGCTATCGGAGCCGTTGCATTCAGCATGGCACTGGTTTTCGTCGCGTGGTTGCCGCTGGGCATTTACGACATCGTGCCCTTCGCAATGAGCTTGCACGGCGAATCGTCGCTGCGCACGCATGGCGCCGCCGCAGTGGGCTGCTTGCTGGTGGCGGCATGGGGATTCTGGGATTGATAGCGGGTCGCGGGCGCGACTTTCGAATCTTCACCAACTGATAACAGGAGCAGTCCAATGTTCAGGATGTCCGATGTCTGCATTCTCATTGCCGTGGCCGTGTCGTTCGCGATCTCCGGCTACTTGTGGTTCAACGGCCAGAAAGATGAAGGACTTTTTACCGCCACCTGGGTCCCGGCCATTCTCGGCTTTGGAATCTACTTTCGCGTTCTGACAATGAAAGGACAACGCCATGACTGACGCGGCCATATTGGGAACCGGCGTATTCTGCTTCAGCCTTATCCTGCTGGCATTCGTGCTGACCATGCGCGAGTTCAGGAAAATGTCGGTCGACGCGGATCGCAAGCCTCCCGTGCCCGAACGCAGCGCCCAGATCAAGGCGCGCGCGCTTTGACCACGCAGGTGATGGAAGATGCAGGAACGCCGTGAACCTCACTTAGCGACCAACCCGCTCTGGCAGTCGCGGGGAATGATGAATGGCTGGTGCTGTGAAAGGTCGAACGGCAATCCGGAGGCCGTCCGGCTTGTCTGGAGATTGTTGCACCACCACTTGCCCTTGCGTATGCTCGGTGGTTATGTTGACCACGGACCAGGACGCGCAGCTCGTACGACTTGCCCAGGCGGGCGATGCCAAGGCATTCGAGGCGCTCGTCGTCAAGTACCAGCGCCGCATCGCGCGCCATGTGGCGCGTTATGTGCGGCATGCAGGAGACGTCGAGGACGTGGTGCAGGAGGTGTTCATCCGCGCACATCGCGGGCTCGCCTCGTTTCGAGGGGACAGCGCATTTTTCAGCTGGTTGTACCGCATCGCCACCAACGCGTCGTTGAGTCATTTGAAACGCTCTCCCAATGACGTGCTGTTGGGCGATGATGCTCCGGATGAACGCGCCGATGCTTTCGAGCCCGGCGTATCAGACGCGGAAAATCCGGAGCGCACGCTCATGGCCAAACAGATCGGCGAGACCGTGCAGCGCGCGCTCGCAAAGTTGCAACCCGATCTGGCAGAAGCATTGATGCTCTACGAGGTCGAAAGCAAGCCCTATAGCGAGATTGCCGAGATCCTGAACATTCCGATCGGCACCGTTCGCACCCGGATTTTCCGGGCGCGTGAATTCATTGCCAGGCGCCTGGAACCGGTGCTCGGCCCGCAACGTAACCGGAGGTGGTAAAGCATGTCACTTAAAATCTCGCTCCTGCTCGATGGGCAACTTGCCGGGGATGAGGTCAAGAGCGCGCTCGACGAAGCAACCAATGACCCCGGTCTGCGTGACCGCTACACGGTCTATCGCCTGCTGGGCGATGCGCTGCGCGGCAACAGCACGCCCGACGATGGTTACAGCCAGCGCATTTTTGATCGGATGCGGCGCGAAGGCTCGCGCATCGAACCGGGCTACGATCCTTTGGCCGAATAAGGCATCCTTACCGACTCAGGAAACGCGCCGCGCAACGAGGTGTCTGCGAAGGCCTGAGGCCGGTCACTCCTACCCTTCCATGAGGTTCAGCGCCGCGATACTGCGTTGTTGACGGCGGCCCGGATGACATTCAGTGTTCGACGCTCCGACGTATCAAAGCTCTTGGACCGCGCAGACACGCCGTCGATGGACTTCAGGAACAACGCCCACCCGTCCGTGAGCCCATTCAGACGTTGAAACCCGTCGCGCAGCATGGCCGCTGCGCTTTGTTGTCCTTTTTGTTCCAGCTTCGCAATCAATTCGTTGACGGCCCGAAAGAATTCCTCGTCCGAAGAAAACTGTCCCACGCGGCCGCCGGAGGCCGCAAATGCTGCCCGCCAGGACCGGAACCACACTGCGAGCACCGGCACCAGCGCCAGGTAGATGAGTGGCCAATTCGCCGGCGTGAGCACGGGCGAAGCGGTATCGATGGCGGCCCAAAGCGCCGCCGCGCCCGCGCCACACGCCGCAATCGCCGCAATCATCCATTCGCCGCCGAGTAGACCGCGACGCCAGGAAACGCCGATGCGCACGAGGGCCACCAGGGCCACGACGGGGATGAAGACAAAAAGCGATGCAAGATACAGCCAGAGGAACGGGGGGAAAGCTGTTGTGGCATGTGCTGCGCAGGGCACCGCCAGCGCACATGTAAAAAGCAGCGTGCGATGATCGTTCGCTGAGTTCACGGTCCGACGCCCCCACGGTTGCGAAACGGCTCGCGGCATCGCTTCTCCCCAAAGCTGATGTGCGCCCAGGAACAGGGTTCCGGTCAGGTCTTTATCTTACGAGCTTCCGTGAAAAGATCAATGTCATGGGCAGCGCCGGTCGCGGCGCAAGCCCGATGATGGGTCTTGGGCCGCGTGGGAAGTCCGTGGCTGAGACAGCCAGGCATTCAGGACTTCGACTTCGACAGGTTTGACCATGTGTTGGTCGAATCCTGCTTCTTGGGTGCGTTTGCGGTCGACATCACGGCCATAGCCGGTAATCGCCACCAGCCGGATGTCCTCGCCCTTTGGCAGCAAGCGGATGCGCCGCGCCACCTCGAAACCATCCATCAGCGGAAGTCCCAGATCGAGCAATACGACGTCGGGCCGGAAGGCCGCGGCAGCGTGCAAAGCGGCGGGCCCGTCCAGCGCGGTGTGGGTCGCATGACCGAGAGTGCGCAGGGACGCTGACAACAACTCGACCGCATCCACATTGTCGTCGACTACCAGAATTCTCAGCCCCGTAGCAGGCGCGGTATCTTCCGGTGCGGCCATGGGTTGCGCCGGCTGCGGCACGTTTCCGAGCAAAGGCAGCCTGATCGTAAATGCAGCGCCTCGGCCTTTGCCGGCGCTGTGCGCATGCACCGTGCCCCCATGGCCCTGTATCAGACTCTTCACAATGGCAAGGCCGAGACCCAGTCCGCCTTCGCTGCGATCGATTTCCTGCCCTTCCTGGGAAAACAGATCGAAAACACGCGGCAGCATCTCGGCCGCGATACCGCGTCCCGTGTCGGCGACGACGACTTCGAGATAAGCCCCGTCCGAGCGCCCGGTCACTGATATCCGGCCGCCGGTGTCGGTGTATTTTGCTGCATTGGTCAGCAGATTGGCCATGACTTGAGCCAGCCTTGCGGCATCGCCACTGACCGACAATCCCCGCGGCACGTTCACGCTCAGCACATGCCGTCTTTCTTCGATCGCGGGTGCAGTCATTTCAATCGCTTTGGCGATGATTTCGGCGATGTCGACCGGATCGCGTTTGAGCTCAACCCTGCCGCGCGTAATGCGCGATACGTCGAGCAAATCGTCCACCAGTGACACCACATGTTTGACCTGACGTTCAATGATGGTGCGTTCGCGTTCGGCGCCGGGCACGTTGCGCAGGCGCATCAACTGCAACGCGGTGACGATCGGCGCCAGGGGATTGCGCAACTCATGGCCCAGCATGGCCAGGAATTCGTCCTTGGCGCGATTGGCCGATTCGGCCTCGCGACGCGCAGTGGTCAGTTCCGTAACATTGAAGGCCACCACTGCAATGCCCGTCACGTGCTGACGATCGTCGAGCAACGGTTGCCAGACAAAATCATAGAAACCCTCTTCGTCTCTCCCGTCGCTTCGACGCAACATGATGGGTACCGAGCGGCCCACGAAAGGCTTGCCCGTTCGATAGACCTCATCGAGCATTTCGAAAATACCCTGCCCTTCCAGCTCCGGCAATGCATCGCGAATGACTTTGCCCACGACCTGGCGGCCGGGAATGAGCTCCATATACGCGCGATTTGCGAATTCGTACAAATGCTCGGGTCCGCGCAGGATCGCAACGCCGACCGGGGCATGCGAGAAAACGCTCGCCAGGCGCAATGCATGCGCCTCTTCCAGCGACCGCATCTTGACGCGCACCAGTTGTGCTTCCACTCGCGCGACGAGTTCGCGGGCCGAGAACGGTTTGACCAGGTAGTCATCGGCTCCGGCGTGCAATCCATCGATGCGTGCTTCTTCCCCGGCGCGCGCCGACAGCAGAATGAACGCAATGGCGCGGGTGTCATCGCTGGCGCGAAGCGCAGCGAGCAGCTCGAAGCCGTCCAGCCCGGGCATCATCACGTCGCTGACAATCACATGGGGGCGCCACGCGCGCGCGGCCTCCAGAGCGGCCGATCCGTCGCCGACGGCTTCGACCTGAAAGCGCACGGCGAGCAAGCGTTTGAGGTAATCGCGCATATCGGCGTTGTCGTCTGCCACCAGGATTCTGGGGGTGCTGACATCGCGCCTGGCATGGGCGTCGGATCGCAGCAGGTCCTTGCGCTCCGTGTCGTTGGCGGGAAGCCAGCGCAAAGCCTCCTGTACATACGATTGCGCGGCGCCATTCGCCGACCCCGCGGTGGCACTCGTGCCCCTGCTTTGCTCCGCCGCCTCGCCTGCGCGCCCAGTGCCCACATGCTCCGGCGGCAAGTGCGCGGCGCCAAGCGGAATGCGGACCGTAAACAGCGTGCCCTCGCCGACCGTACTGGCGGCATGGATGCTGCCTTTGTGGATGCCGACGAGCTCGCGCACCAGAGCCAGGCCGATGCCGGATCCCTCGTGGGTGCGGCCGGTCGAATGTTGTATCCGATAGAAGCGGTCGAACACGCGTCCCAGATCCCTGGCGGCGATCCCGACTCCGGTATCGCGCACGCGCAGCTCTGCGAAGCCGCCCTCTGCGGCAAGCTCGACGCGAATCGATCCTTTGAATGTGAACTTGAAAGCATTCGACAAAAGGTTCAGGACGACTTTCTCCCACATCTCGCGGTCGACGTAGACCGGAACCGGCAGCGGCTTGCAGTCCACGATCAGTTCCAGTCCGGCGCGTTCTGTGGCCGAGCGGAAGGCGCTTGCGAGGTTGGCGGTCAGCGTCGCAAGATCGGTCGGCTCGAAATTGGCCGTAACCCGGCCGGCTTCGATGCGGGAAAAATCCAGCAGCGTGTTCACCAGCTTGAGCAGTCGCAGCTCGTTGCGATGGACCGATTCGAGTTCCTCGCCTTGCAAGGCGCGCTCCGGCGACTCGAGCGCGTCCTGCGTCGGCCCCAGCATCAACGTAAGCGGCGTGCGAAACTCATGACTCACGTTGCTGAAAAACACCGTCTTGGCGCGGTCCAGTTCGGCCAGAGCCTCGGCGCGCGCCTTTGCGTCCTCGAGTGCCTGCGCAGCCGCAATGGCCGTGCCGATCTGGGAGGCGACGAGGGCCAAAAAATCGCGATACGCCTGGTCGAGTATCAGACGCTCACTGGTCTTGGCCACCAGAATGCCGATGGGATGATCAATGGCCTGGTGGGTGATGGGCAAGGCCAGAATGCGGCCCGCAGCCGGGGATGCAAAACCGGTTTCCAGCGACTCGGCGGCGGACGCCCCAAGCTGCCACTGCTGTGTAGGACCCGAATGCACCCCTGCTGAGAACGGCGCGCTGTCCAATCGAATGATTTGCGGCGCATCCGGCACCGGTGCAGCGGCATCGGAGCGCGCAGCGAGCGCGGCAGTCTGCCGGTCGGTGCTGGTCAGATAAATGTGCGCATACGGCAGGTCCGCTGTATTCGTCGCGAGCACCCGGGCTGCGATGTCGCAGGCTTCGGTGACCGTGCGCGCTTCGCGCGTCTCGGCGGCCAGTGCCTGCGTAGTCTTGAGGCGCCGCTCTCCAAGCATGCGTTGCGTGGTCTCGGTGACCGTGACGAGCACGCCGCCGACTTCGCCATTTTCCTTGCGAATCGGGCTGTAGGAGAAAATGAAATAACACTCCTCCGCGAACCCGTGCCGATCGAGCGGCAACATGAAGTCGACCAGCGTGGTCGGCTGTCCCTGCATGACGCCACTGAACATGGGTCCGATCAGGTCCCAGATCTCGGCGAATGTCTCGCGAGTGCTGCGCCCCATTGCCGCGGGATGCTTCGTGGAACCCAGAATGGGGCGATACCCATCGTTATAGAACTGGGTATAGTCGCTGCCCCAGGCGATATACATGGGAAAGCCGGTTTCCATCAGGATGCTGAGCGCCGTGCGCAGGCTCTGTGGCCATGCTTCTACGGGGCCCACGGCGGTCTTGCTCCAGTCGATGGAGCGCATGAGCTTGCCCATCTCTCCGCCGCCGGAGAGCACTGCGCTGGGTTCGTATCTGTCCGTCATAAGATCATTGGCGTGCAACGCAGCGGTAATTATGCCGCATACCTTGCCACCGCACTTCCGGATCACATTGGATGGTCTGCCGATCAAAGGTGG
>CBDDRM010000132.1:0-4324 GCA_965233135.1 uncultured bacterium
AAAGCAGCATGGGGACCAGCCCGAGAATGGCCACCGAAGCCGTCATCAATACCGGGCGCAGGCGCAAAGCGGTGCCTTCCCGCACGGCTTCGCGAACGGAGCGACCCTGACCGCGCAAATCGTTCAGGAAGGTGAGCAGCACGATGCCGTTGAGCATTGCCACGCCGAAAACGGCAATGAAGCCGATGGCTGAGGGGACCGACACATATTGTCCCGTGACGGCCAGACCGAATACGCCACCGATGACGGCAAAAGGCACATTGGCGATGATCATTGCCGCGTACCGTACGGAATTAAAAGCAGTGTAAAGCAGGATGAAGATGAGGCCGATTGTGAGAGGAACGATCACCCCGAGACGCGCCAGCGCCCTTTGCTGATTTTCGAAAGCGCCGCCCCATTCCATCCAGTAACCAGTCGGCAGATTCACCTGGTTGCGGATTGCTGCTTCCGACTCCTTCACGAAGCTGTCCACGTCGCGTCCCTTTACGTCCATCTGGATCACCGCGTAGCGCTGCAACTGCTCGCGGCGAACGAACGAGTAGCCTTCGTCGGTTTCTATCGTGGCTACGCGGGATAGGGGCACCAGTGCCCCCGACTGCGTGCGGATGGGAATATTACTAATGGCCTGCTGACTGTCGCGGAACGCGGCGTCCAGCCGTACCTGGATGTCGAAGCGCTTTACGCCATCGATGACCGTGCTCACACTCCTGCCGCCGATGCCGGCCTGGACGACTTCGAGGATTTCGTCGGCATTGATGCCATAGCGGGCCGCCTCATCTCGATTGACCCTGATCACCATCTGCGGCTTGCCCTTGTTCGCTTCCAGCGCCAGATCCGCTGCCCCAGGCACTTTGTCCAGCACGGGCTTCATCTCGCCGGCCAACCTGTCGAGCGTGGCCAGGTCTTCACCGTAGATTTTGAGGGCAAGCGTGGCGCGCACGCCCGAGATGAGCTCCTCGACCCCCATCTGGATCGGCTGGGTGGCGCCGAATACCACAGTGGGAATCGCCTTTTCCAGGGTTTCCTGCATCTGCCCGGAAAGCTCGGGCATGCTCATTTTCTCTGGCCACTCTTTCTCCGGCTTCATATCGACCAGCACTTCCATGTAGTTGACATCCGCCGTCTCGCCCTTCTCGGCGCGGCCGATGGAGGCGAGGGTGGACTTGACTTGAGGGAAGTTCTGCTTCAGTACGGTGTCGAACCTCTTCGACACGCCAATGCTCTCCTCCAGCGAGGTGGACGGGATCCCGGTCACCCGGAACATGATCGTGCCTTCCTGCAAGGTTGGCATGAACTCCTTGCCAAGAAACGGAAACACCACGAGCGACGCGATCAGCAGCACGACCGCCGCGCCAATGACCTTGGCCTTATTGTCGAGCGCCCAGTCCAGCAGCGGCAGATAGAAGCGCTTGGCCTGACGCACGATGAACGTGTCTTTCTCTTCCTTAGCCTTCAGGATCAGCGCTGCCAGTACCGGCACCAGCGTCAACGTCAGGATGAGCGACCCGACCATGGCGAAAGTGATCGTCAGCGCCATGGGCTTGAACAGCTTGCCCTCGAGTCCGGTAAGCGAGAAGAGCGGTAAAAAAACCACAATGATAATCAGGATCGCAAAAGCGATGGGATTGATGACTTCCTTCGCCGCCGTGAGCATCACGTGCGTGCGGTTTACCTCTTTGCCGGTGTGATGTGAGAGCAGACGGAAACCGTTTTCCACCATGACGATGGCACCGTCCACCATCATGCCGATGCCAATGGCGAGGCCGGCGAGCGACATCAAGTTGGCCGACATGCCGACATACTGCATCAGTATGAAGGCGATGAGCATCGCGAGCGGCAGGGTGACGACCACAACGATCGCCGATCGGATTTCTCCGAGAAACAGGAATAAAACGATGGCTACCAGAATCGAGCCTTCGAGCAGCGCGCTCTGTGCCGTCTTCAACGCCTTATCGACCAGTTCCGTCCGGTCGTATACGGGGTTGATGGTGACGCCCGCAGGCAGCGCCTGCTCGGCTATCTTGAGCTTCGCTTTTACCGCGTCCACGACATTCTTGGCGTTCTCGTTTATGCGAGCCAATGCCAGGCCGAGCGCCACCTCTTTACCGTCCTTGGTTACTGCGCCGAATCGCAGTCCGGGCGCCTCCTTTACTTCGGCGACATCGCGTACGTAGACCGGCGAACCCTCGCGCTCTGTAATCACCACGTTGCCGATATCGCGAGTGCCGGTGACCAGCCCCAGGCCACGCACCAGATATTGTTCCTGACCGAGATTGACGTACTGGCCGCCTACCTGTCGATTATTGGCGGCGAGCGCTTCCATTACCGATTTGAATGTGAGGCCGTACTGGATCAGCTTCTGCGGTTGGATCAACACCTGGAACTGCTTTTCGTCACCACCCCAAGACGTCACGTCGTCCACCCCAGGCGCGGTACGCAACAGCAGGCGCACATTCCAGTCCTGCAGCGTGCGCAAATCCATGGCGGACAGCTTCTGGTCGGCCGATTCGACGGTGTACCAGAACACTTGCCCCAATCCGGAACTGTTCGGACCCAGCGATGGCTCGCCGTAACCTTCCGGGATGCGCTCCTTTGCCTCCAGCAACTTCTCCCCGGCAAGCCGGCGCGCGAAGTAGATGTCCACGTCATCCTTGAAATAAACCGCCACGTAGGATAGCCCGAACAGCGACACGGAGCGGATTTCCTCTACTCCAGGCAGTCCCGCCATGGCGGTTTCAACCGGGAAAGTGAGGAGCTTCTCCACATCCTCTGCGGCAAGTCCCGGGGACTCGGTGTACACGTTGACCTGCACCGGCGTTACGTCCGGAAATGCGTCCACCGGTACGGTGCGATATGCCTGCACGCCGAACACCACGATGAGCAGGAATCCGACCAGTACCAGCACTTTGTAGCGCAGCGAAACATCGACAATTGAATTCAGCATGATGAGGGCGCTTAGTGCGCGTCACCAATTTGTGACTTGAGCATGCGAGCCTTGAGCGCATAGGCTCCCGCGACAACGACCTGCTCGCCTTCCTTGACTCCGCCGCGCACGACGATGCGGCCACCAACCTTGTCGCCAAGTTCAACGGGGCGCGGCTCAAACCCGCCCCCTTCCTGTACGAATGCCATTGTCTGGCCATTCACCAGCAGAACCGCTTCTTGCGGCAGGGTGAGCGCCTGGCTCGTTGCCGCCGTGTCGATCGACGCGGTCGCAAACATTTCTGGTTTGAGCCGCCCATCCGGGTTGGGTACTTCCACGCGCGCCTGCACCGCACGGGTGTCTTTGTCCACTGTGCTGCTGATATAGGTCAGCTTGCCTTTGAATATTTCATCGGGGTAAGCGCTAAGCGTCACTGTGGCCGAGGCACCGACACGCACTTTGCCAAGATCCTTCTCGAACAGGTTGGCTTCGATCCACAATGTCGAGAGATCCGCGACTGTGAAGAGGTTCTTGTCGGGCTGAGCAAGCTCCCCTAACACGGCATTCTTTTCGATAACCGTGCCGGGAAATGGTGCATTGAGCGGGAAGACAGATCCAGGTCTTTTTTCCGATTCACCGTGCGTTGCGTCCAGCAGCCGCAGTTTTTCTTCGGTGGCACGCAAGCTGGCCTTGGCCTTCTCGTACTCACTGCGGGCCCGCAGGAAGTCCTTCTCGGGAATGATATCGTCGGCCTTGAGTTTCTGCGCTCGCTCAAAGTCGGACTTCGCCAGACTGAACTGGCTTTGTGCCTGCTCGTGAGCCGAGTGCGCTTCTCCCAGTTCGATACTGTCCAGAAGTGCGAGCGTTTGCCCCTTTTTAACGTTGTCGCCGAGTTTTGCCCTGACTTCGGTGATGCGTGCCGGCACCCGTGGCGCCACGTGGGCGAAGCGATCCTGGTTGGCGCGAATGGTTGCGGTGAGGACCACCTGATCCACGAAAGATTGCGTTTTGAGTTCCTCAACCTTGATACCCTCGGTCTGGAGTTCATCCGGGGAAAGTGTCAAACCTTCTTCTTCGCCGTGCTCCTTGTCCGCGCCCGCCGCCGACTCTTTCCCAGGGTTTGCGTCCGTCTTCGGTGGTTTTTGAGGGGCGTGCTTCTCGCCAGAGGGTTTGGATTCTGATTCGGCTGATTCGCCGCATCCGGACAGTCCAAATGCAGCGGCAATGCCAATGCACAGCAGAAAGATATTCTGATGCAGAGATGGTTTCATGTTCTTTGCGCCAACGAAGTGGGATTCATCGAACCAACGGGTATGCGAGGAAGACTCATCGAGCAGTACCGCTGCCGGTAAAGCCAGCGGCCTCTTCAAGCGCAATCTTCGTTTGATTGAAATCGGCAAT
>CBDDRM010000133.1:0-7723 GCA_965233135.1 uncultured bacterium
TCATGAACCACAAAGCCCTCGATGTGATCCTCTACGTGCTGATCGTCGCGTTCGCCATCGCCTTCACCACGGCAATCACCGTGTCGCGCGCCGATGCGGCCCCCATGAGCTACTGCCAGGCGCGCGCCGGCGTGGCCAACCTGATCCTGGAGGGCCTCGCAGACGGCCTGCCGATCGAGCGCATCAACGTGCAGATGCTCCCGCCGGGAGATGCCGCAACCGAGGCCGTGCGCGCCCAATGGGTCGATGGCCTCAAGGCCGAAGTCGTTGCCATGCGCGCCGAGCATCCGGGCGAGGCCGACGCGCAAGTCGCTAACCGCATCTTTGCATCGTGCCAGGCCGAGCAGGTTAAACGGGAGGGCAGGGAAGTCAACGCCGGCGGCTTCGTGCGCACGGCGAGCTCGCAGGCGATCGCCAATCCGAAAGGCGCGCGCGTGTCCGAGTGCGAGCAGCGCCTGAACCTCGAAATCGAAACCGGCAACGCGATCGCATCCGGCATGAGCGCCGACGAGCTGCGCGCGATCGCCATCGAGATCGCCGACAAGGTCAGCCCGCAACGCCTCGCGCACATCAAGGCCGTGATCGATGCGGCGGCGACTGCCCACGCCGAAGCCCGGCTGCAGGCATGGTTCGATGCGCACTGGCGCGCCTGCATGGACGGGGCGTGACATGAGCGACCCGTTCATCACCGCCATGATGATCCTGTCCGGCCTGGGCTGGATCATCTGCATGTGTGTCGCGCTGTTCGGTGGTGCGTGATGCAGCTGACCGAACACTTCACGCTCGACGAGCTCATCGTCACCAGCCACCGCGAGATCGACAACACCCCGCCGGAGGTCATTGTGCCCAAGCTCCGGGCCACCGCGCGCGGCCTCGAGCATGTGCGCCTGGTGCTCGGCGTGCCGGTGATCGTGCTCTCCGGCTACCGGTGCCCGGCGTTGAATTGCGTCGTCGGTGGCGCCATGACGCGCGCTTCCCTCACCCGGCTGCTCGGCACCCGCGACCACGATGCCATCGCCGAATACGCACTCGCCCGGCTGAACAAAGGCCAGGTCCAGGACGACGACAGCCAGCACATGAGAGGCGAGGCCGCCGACTTCATCGCCCCGCGCTTCGGCACCCCGTATGACGTCTGCCGCGCGCTGGAGGCCTCCGACGTGCGCGTCGACCAGCTCATCTACGAAGGTGGCTGGGCGCATGCGAGCTTCATCGACGACCGCACCCCGCGCCGCTCGATCCTGACCTGGAAAAAAGGGCAGGGCTATCTCGTCGGGCTGGTGGCATGAAATGGCTGCTCGGACTCTCCGGCTCCCCAGTGTTCCTCTACGCGCTGGCTGCGCTGCTCGCCTCACTTATCGCATGGGGTGGCATTGGCTGGTACGGCAAGGCCTTGGCCGAGCGCGACCTTGCCGTCTATCAACTCGCCGCAGCCAGGGTGATCACCGACCGCCTCGTCGAAAACCAGCGTTTGTCTGATGCCGCCGCCCGCCGCGGCGCCGGGATCTCCGACGCCTACCAGAAAGGCAAAGCTGATGCCGCCAAAGCCCACCAGAACGCGCAAGGGCAGCTTGCTCGCCTGCGCGCTACCCTCGATGCTCCTGCTCTCGGCCTGCGCCACAGCGCCGAACCTGACCCCCGCCCCGTGCCCCCCGGCGCCGATCCCACCCGCAGACCTGATGCAACCGCCTGCACCGACCACCCCCGCGCAATCCTCGACGCAGCTCATCGAGTCGCTCAGGACCTTGAAACCTGCGACACCGAAAAACGCCAACTAGCCAGCCTGCAGCAATGGGTGCGCGACGTGTGCCAGGCGCGCTGATGGACGCCGAAGTTGCGTAAGGTAACAAACGGTTACTGTATTAATGGGTCAGGTTATCCAACGACTTATCCACAATTGCAGGCTCGATATCGTGCGGATATCCCCGTTGACAACCGGCTAACCTATGTTGACAATGTGTTGAGTTGTCTAGGAAGTAAAAAAGAGAAGCCGGTCCTGGTTAGAGACCGGCCTAAAGTTGGAGTGCCCCAGGAAGGATTCGAACCTTCAACCCACCTTGTCGCTAACAAGTTGCTCGATCCGTCGAGCTGCTGGGGCATAGACTCTTAGAAACCCAGTCGGTGATCAGCCGGCTGGGTTTTTATTTCTCACAGGTGGGAAGGTACTGGATCACCCCGGATGATGGCTGGAAACGACGCCACCATATCTAGTGCCTACGCCTACTTCTGGGGACTAATTCTAGTGGGGCGGGCGACGCTGTCAAGATTTTTCTGGGATTGCAATCGGGTAATTGCTTGAAGTTAGCTCTTATTATTATTGATGCCCGCCCATGCCGCGCAAGAAGAAAAATAAAAAAGGCTGTTTTCACAGCCCTTTTTTTCGCTCCACAGCCCGCTGTAACTGTCCAAAACCCCGCACCCACCCCGCGCCAGTACTGGCTTCCCGCGGCATCAATCGCGCAATTCGTATTGGACGTGCGCGTCCATGAATCGAATTGCCATCAATGTTTTATGCGTGCTTGTTCGCAATAGTGCTGCATCAAAGGTGTGTGGCCTATATTCAAGAACTTACACCTCTATTTTAGCCAAGTTTTGGACAGCCTGAATCGCGGGCCGTCGACTTTGGCGATTTTCTTGCGGCGCAGGTAGCGCGCGGTCATGGCGGGGGAGTGGTGGCCGGCGAGCGCGGTGGAGTCCTTGCCTTCGTCGTTGGCTTCGGTGAGTGACATCGCGCGCAGGTCGCGCAGCTGGGCGTCCTGCACGCCCGCCAGGGCGCAGGCATTGTCCCATTGCAGCTTGACGCTGCGATAGTCCGGCGCCTTGCGCCGGCGGCCCTGGAACAGGGTGATGGCCGGGATGTCGTGCAGGGCCTTGGCGCGATCGACGGCGGCGCGTAGTTCATCGCTCCATTGCACCATCAGTTTTTTGCCGGTTTTCTGCTGTTGGAAGTAGATGCCATCGGCAGTGATGTCGGAGCGCTTGAGCTTGAGCACGTCGTTGACGCGCTGGCCGGTGAGGTAGAGTAGATCCATCACGCACTGCAGCCGGCCGCCCGCATGGGCATAGATCGCCTCGTATTCCGCCACGGTGAGCAGGCGATCGCGCTGGCGCTCGGGGTGCTTGGCCACGCCGATCACCGGATTGTGTTCGATCAGGCGCCGGCGCACGGCGAAGTTCATCACCTGCAGAAACAGGCTCAGGCAGCGATTGGTCATGTTCGGGGTGTGGGCATTGCCGTCGCGAAATTCCCACACGTCGGCCGGCTGGATCTGGCCGGGCTCGAACTCCGCGAAGGCGTCCTTGAGCTTCTGCGCCGCGGTGCGATAGTTGTTGCGCGTGCTGGCGCTCAACGCCGGCGCGATCGCCGCGAGCGCGGCATCGATGAGCTCGCCGAGGGCCGTGCGCGGCAGGCGCAGGCGCTGATCCAGATCGCGCGGCAGCGTCTTGCCGAGCCGCGTCCACTTACCGTTCTTGACGAGCCAGTAGGCGCCGTGGCGGTGGTAGACGCACTTTGGGAGGTGCCGGTCTTTCTTGCGGGGTCTCATGGAGGAACACTACCAGGCTGCCATCTGGCCGGGGTTTGTATGGTATCCCAAGCGCGTCGAGCACCCGGCGCTGCGCGCTGTAACGTACCTTGCCGGTCAGGGCGACGAGCTGCTCGGGGGATTGCAGGGTCATGCCGGGTACTCGCTGTGCTCGCGGCCGTCGCGGGCGTTAAATGAACAAACCGGGCAGATGCAATACCCGTGCGTGTCACCTGGTTTCAATGGCCACTCGGGCGGGAAAATAAGAGATGGTTCGCCGCATTTTGCGCAATCGCAGGGCGCCGGATAGATTCCATGATCGGTATAGAGCGCCCCCGGAACCCTTCCATCTGTTGGCATCCTGACCTGCCGCTGAGCCCACGCTCGCATGGTTCCGATGACCCACGGCGTGATGCGCTGGCCGCGTTTTTTTGCCCATTCGATCCGCTCGACGACGGGATCAGCGGCTTCGAACAGATTAAATTGGCTCACGGGCCGCTCCGTTGCGCTGTGGCGGATGCAGGCTGGGTTCGCCGGCGTTCGAGGTAGCAGGCCTTGCAGGCGCTGTTGAGGCCGTCCGGGCGCTCGGGTTGGGCGTAGAAGAACTCGAGGTCGCAGGGCCAGTATTCGCGGCAATAGATACACTTCTTGTGCAGCGCGCCGTCTTCGTGAATGTAGCGGCCGCTGCGCAGGCCGCGCTCGATATCGGGATGGTCGATGTCGCAGCCCGGAACGATGGCGTGTTCGCGCGACGGCATGTCAGAGGACCAGGCGCAGTGGAATGGCCTGCACTTCCACGGAGGGCGCGGCGTGTTCCTTGAGGTCGCGGTCGAACTCGGCGACGTCGTCGGTGTCCTTGACGGCGATGCGGATGATGTAGGCGTGCACGCGCACGCCGTTGGCGGTCTGGCCTTCCCAGATGCGGGCGGGGACGTTCGTGCCATCGATGCGCAG
Source organism: uncultured bacterium (assembly GCA_965233135.1). Lineage (GTDB taxonomy): Bacteria > Pseudomonadota > Gammaproteobacteria > Burkholderiales > JACQAP01 > JACQAP01. Next base: position 4,476 of record CBDDRM010000133.1, read on the forward strand.
TTCGACGATCTTGGTGGTGCTTTGCAGGGTCACTTGCATTGGGCCTCCAATAGGCGGGGCGACGTCAGTCGCCTGTTTTTAAGAAAAAGCGCGTCAGCATCACTTCGAACCCTTGCGCGCACAGCCAGCGCTGTTTGAGCGCGCAGCGCGAACGCTTTTGGTTTTTGCGCCGGGCTTGTCCCTGCCGCCGGCGCGGAGCGCTGAAAGGGAAAAATTTTCAATGGCTACCATATCGAGAGCGCGAAACGGACGACCTCCTTGATTTCATCGGGTTCGGCCTGGCGTGGGACCGCGTCGCCCCATGCGCCGCCGAATGGCCAGAACACTCGGGCGGTGTCGACCGGTCGGCGCTCCTGGGTGATCAGCGTGACTGTGCCGTCGACCGGCATGGTGCGGTGAACTTCATCCGGCTCCTGGCGGTACGAACTGCCGGGCAGATAGAGTTCCGGCTGTCTGGCGAGCAGGTTAACGTCCTTCGCCGGGCCGGCAGCCATGCCGCCGCCGATGCCGCAGTTCAGAACGGCCATGTGGTGGCGCTGCCCGCGATCCTCTGAAACAACGTCGTAACGCACGTTGATTAGCGACCCGGAAATGATCTGCGACGTGAACGCCCATTGCGTGTGGTCGTGGATGTCGCTCACGCCGGGCGTCCGCAGCCGCGAGTCCCAGACATGCAGCCGCGTTGCGTCATCGAGGCGCAGTCTCAGAAAACCGAAACCCTGCACGGTCCAATCCTGGAACGGAATGACGGCGTAGTTTTTCAACAGGTAGTGCACCAGGCTCTTGATCACGTCTTGCCCTCCGGATGCTGGCGGGCTTTTCTCCATGCGTCACGCTCGATTTCAAGCGCATGGAGCTTCTCCGCCAGCCGACGGCTGTGCTCGATCATCGCGTGATACTCGTCTGCATCGTTTTGCCGTGCCTCGGCCATCATTCCCATGGCAACGCGCATTCTGATCAGTTCGCGTTCCCGATCGAACCAGCGTGCGAAGGCCGCCCGCATGTCACGCCACCGGCAAGCAACAAAACGGCGCGGCGCCAGCTTGGCCTGGGGAACGCCGTAGAGGCTCACGATTTCTTCGCCTTCTTCGCGGCCGGCTTTTTCTCCGGAGCGGCCTTTGTTTTTTCCGCGGCCCTGAGTTCCTTCTTGATCTTGTCGGGGTCGATCTTCAGGCGGCGGGCCAGGTCGAGCAGCGGTTTGGGCGCACCATATGGGCCAGCGCAGTCGGCAACCGTGAGCATCGCGATCAGGCGCACGAGCTCGGGATCCTTCATCTTGGCCGGCTCGGGTTCCTTGCCGCCGTACAGCATCAGAAGCGGATCCCCTTCATCGAAGTAGGCGTTCTCCAGCCACTGATCGGCGATCCCCAGGAGTTCCTGGCGCTTGAGCGGGCCGTTCCATTTATCGAACACCTGCTGCAGCACCGCCCTGCGGAAGGCGGTCTCCTGGTGCTGCCGGCGCGCCTGCTCTTCACGCTCGCGCTTCATTTCGTCAGTTTCGGTGCGCGCCAGATGACTGAACGTCGGTTGTTCTTTATAGCGGTACTCGCCGAACGATATCTTTTTTGCCGCGAGCGCTTTCTTTACTTCTGCCACCGGCGCCATGGTGCGAATCGCCTTTGTCTTGGGATCCTCGACGAGCACGGTGGGCACGGTTTCCCCGGCCAGTATCTGGCGGAAGGAGCGGGCCTGGTAGCGATCAGCCTGGAGCGTCTGCGCTTCTTCAGCCTCTTCGAAGGCTTCGTCGCTGGGGTAATCCTTGCGCTTGAGGTCCGGCAACTGCGGCTCGTCGTCGTCGCACAGTGAGTCGAGATCGACATAGCCGATGGACTTGTCCTTGCCAGGCAGAATTTTCTTTGCGGCGTCGTCGGTGATGATCGGCGCGCCTTGTGAAATGGCCTGTTCGCGCAGCCGTGCGCTGTGTTGCTTGACCTTCAGTTTGAAACAGATCGGCTCCATGCAGACGTTCGGGTCGTCGTCCTGGCTGAACAGGTCGAGACAGTTGCCGGTGTAGTGCGGGCACGCATGGCAGGCGGGCAGTTGGCGTTGATCGACCTTGCCTTTCGCGACCTTGATTTCCTCGAAGAAGCTGACATCGTCCAGGGCGAACGGCGCAGTCGAGAGCCGCACGCTGAAATCGTCGCCGGTAAGCGCTTCACGCAGGCCGCGCACCGACAGATTCGGTTCGCCGTCGTATCGCTTCTCCTTCGCCATCTTCAGCGCCTTGGCTTGAAGCGCCGGCGTTGCGATGCGCGCGATGTACAGCGCGCGGCTCGCATCGATCTCGCCGGCGTAAAAGGCATGGCGCGCGTCGATGCCCAGGGCCAGCAGCTTCAGCCGCGCGAACACGTAGCTGCGGCTTTTGCCGACCATTTCGGCGACCTGGTCGGCGGTGATCTTTTCCAGCTTCATGAGTTCGTCGTAACCTTCGGCCTCTTCCAGCGGGTGCAGGCCTTCGCGCTGCAGGTTTTCCACCAGCTGCGCCTTGAGGACCTGCTCGTCGGTGAGGTCGCGCACGGTGGCCGGGATGGTGGCAAGCCCGGCGATCCTGGCGGCCAGCCAGCGGCGCTCGCCGGCGACGAGTTCGAACCTGCCCGCGTTCACGCCGCCGGCCGGGCGCACGACGATGGCCTGCAGCACGCCGATTTCGCTGATGCTCCGGGCGAGATCCTGCAGCAGCGGCGCGCTGAAGCGCTCGCGGCGCATCAGCTGGATGTGCGTGTTCGATGGGGTGATCTGGTCGAGCGGCAGTGCAGACGTTTGCATGGCTGCCGGTGCGGCGGGTGCGTTCATGGGCTCTCCTAGCAATGGGTGGATTTGACGCGGTTGCCGGTCGCGTCGAGATGCGTGCACACGAGACAGCGCTCGTGAAAATCGTTGACGCACAGGCGCGTGTTCACGCCGTCGTGCGCGGCAGGCTGCGCTTTTGTCGGGGTGCCGAACCAGGCGTTGAGCTGGTGGCGCAGGGCATCGGGCATGAAGATGATCGCGAAGCCGGCGATGCACAGCGCGATCATCGTGCGGCGGAACCAGATGCGGGCTTCGACATCGTGCGGACTGCGCAGCGGCGGCAGGCCGAAGTGGCGGTGATCGATCGCCGGCACGTTCCGCGGCGCCAGGCTGTGATCCGGCGGCAGGCTGACATCGCCGTGGATATCGGGATGCAGCGCTTTTTTCAGTCTTGCGCGGGTGGCGAGGCCGTTCATGATTGCACCTTCGCGAGCGCGGCGCGGATCGTGTCGAGTGTT
>CBDDRM010000134.1:0-25506 GCA_965233135.1 uncultured bacterium
CGGGCTAAACGCCTTAGGCCGTTCGGGAAGGCGCTTGAAGAGGCCGACCAACTAGATGACAAAGAACTCGTAGAGTGGATTCTTCGGGCGGCCGATTGGGTCGATCCCCTGGTTAAGGGTTCATGGCCGGAAGTAGACGATGCGGATGAGGTGGACGATTCTGCCGATTAGGGCCTGGGTAAAGTGCCCAATTCAGGGCCAAAACCTGACGGTATTTTTGACGGTATATTAGGCGCGCGGACCCACAAGGACTAGCACTGGCGCGGGTTATAGGGTGCAATGTGAGTGTGCCCGCCTCCACCAGTAAAGATCAACACCAATCGCTATCCGAAGCTGTTGGTGTTTTTTTTCATGGCCGAGCATCAGCACCAGCGAGGACGGAAAATAAAAATGGTGCCGAGCCGCTCGGTAATAAGCGGCAGAGTCGTTCGTATAAAACAAAAACCACCGAAAGGTGGTTTTTCTGTTACCAGTCTAACGCCGGCTGAGGGTCACATCTGGGACTGGATGTAGTTTTCCTGACCGACTTTCTGGATCAGATCGAGTTGGGTTTCCAGCCAGTCGATATGTTCTTCCTCGCCTTCGAGGATAGCCTCGAACAGTTCGCGGCTAACGTAATCCCCCGTGGTTTCACAATGGGCGATCGCTTCTTTCAATAACGGGTGCCCTTCCATCTCCAGGCGCAAGTCGCACTTCAGACATTCCGGCACATTCTCGCCTATGAGAACCTTGCCGATATCCTGCACATTGGGTAGACCTTCGAGGAAAAGAATCCGCTCGATGAGTTTATCCGCATGCTTCATTTCGTCGATCGACTCTTTATACACATGCTCGTCGAGTTTCTTGAGGCCCCAACTCTTGAACATGCGCGCATGAAGGAAATATTGATTGATCGCTGTGAGTTCGTTGGAAAGCACCTTGTTAAGAAAGGTTATTGTTATCTTGTCGCCCTTCATGAAAAGCTCCTTCGATTACGAATCGAACAGGAAGGGGATTATAAGGTCATGCGCACGCATCCGAAGTACAAAAAAACTTCGCATACGCAAGGTTTTGCCATGAGGCAAGGATCAGGCGGCGATCAGGTCCAGGCAAGGCGTCGCCGCCGACAGGGTTTCGTGTACGACTTGCTGGGCGCAATCGGCGCACTTGCCACAGCAACTCGCAACGCCGAGACATTGTTGCAGTTCGCGCAACGAACGCGCCCCGTCGCTGACGGCATCGCGAATCTGGCTTTCGGTAATTCCATTGCAGAGACAAACGTACATGGCTCACCCTAGAAGGAGTCGGGGAAATACTAAATGACAATGAGAATGATTGTCAATATGTTAGTTGGTCGCTGCGGCCCGAAAGCGAGGGCAGTCCTTGCATTGCATCAACGGGTCCAGATACCGCTGGAGCGATTCGACCAGGCAGCTCGCCGAACGCCGGCAGGCAATTACGGGGATGCCTTGGTTCTGAGCTTGATTTCTATAATTTTTCATGACGTTATGGTTCAGGAAATCGGTAAACAGAATAACCAGGTCGGTCCCGCGAGGTAACGATGAGATCCGTTGGTGAACCGGCAGCCGTCCCGTCACGTGACGGCCCACGGTGATGCCAAAACGGGCCAATGAATCAGGAATATTGCCAAGTCGATCTGCCCCCACCACCACTGCGTTCATGAGTACTCCCCAATTAATGTCTAGGAATGATAATCATTCTTATTTGGGAGGGTCAAGTGTTGGAGGAAATTTCTTCTCAGGTGTACTGATTGCAAAAAAAAAGCTCCCGAACAGGGAGCTTGAGGGGTTTGTACGGTTCAACGCAGCATGCGCTGAAACACTTTGTCGCGATTGATCAGCAGGTGTTTGAACGCTGCAAGTACATGAATCACGATCAAGGTAATCAAAATCGCTGCGGTCACCTCATGAACGCCCTGCAACAGGTCGTAGATGAACTTATTTTCGGTCCCCATCGGGGGAATTTTGAAAAGCCCGAAATACGTCACACCATACTTGGTGAACTGGCTTGCGGCAAATCCCGATAATGGCATGACAATCAGACACATGTAGAGTAACGCATGGCTCACATTGGCGGCCTGCACTTCCCAGCGCGGCATCGAGGTCGGCAGAGGTGGAGGCGGATTTCTCGCTCGCCACCAAAGCCGGAAGAGCACCAGGATTGCGGTCGTTAGACCGATCGACTTGTGCAGGTTGTAAAAGAAAGCGCGTTCCGGGGTCCCTTTCGGAATGCCTGTCATGTACAAGCCCAAGCCAATCATTGTGAATACCAGCGCTGCCACTACCCAGTGCAGGGTGATCGCGGTGGTCGTGTAACGTGATGTATCGTTGTTATAGGTGTTCAATTTTCCCCCAGCGTTGCCGGTTACGGCCACTGGCTCTCCTGGCTCGTTGATCGTTAGAAGGCGTAACTGGCGCTCATGCCCACCGTGTAGTTACGTTCGGCAGCAGGGGCGTAGAAACGCCCGTTACCATCGTTGACGTATACGGCGCCGATGTACTGTTTGTCGAACACATTATCTACGCGTGCGAATTCGGTGAACCGCCAGTCGCCGCTGCGCTGCTCGAAGCCCGCGCGCAGCGCGGCAACAAAATAGCTGTCAGCGTATTCCGTATTGCGGTCATCCACCGGCACATCGCCCTGATAGCGAACTTCCACCCCCGTCGAGAAACCCCACTCTGCGTGCCGCCAGCCGAAGTCCGCATACGCGTTGTAACGTGGAACCGCCGGCACGCGATTGCCGGAAGGAACCGTGAATACGGCACAGGGAATCCCGGAGCAACTCGTGAAACTGTCCTTGAATTTCGCGTCCAGGTAAGTCGCCGAGAAATACGCCGTGAACCCAGGTTCGAAGAACGAACTGACGGAAAATTCGACACCGCGACGCTGGGTATCGCCGGCATTCTTGAAGGCCCCCCGTCCGCCGACATTGGATGCCACGACGATCTCTTTCTGACTGTCGATCTGGAAAACCGCCGCCTCGATCAGCGTGCCGGTTCCTGCGTACATCTTCGTACCAAATTCGTAGTGCATGCTCGTGCTGGGGTCTACGTCAAAGTTAAGACCCGGCAGCCCGTCGGGACGATAGGCCATCTCAATCAACGTTGGCGTTTCAAAACTTCGGCCCGCATTGGCGTAGAAGTTCAAAGTCGGAGTCACCTTGAAGACCACGCCGAACACGGGCGTTACTGCATCATGGTCCACGCTCCCGCTGTCATCGGGATTGATACCCGCTCCGGTCGTGATCCCGGGACAAGTCGCCAATCCCGACGTGTTTGCAGGCCCCCCGCAAATATAATGATCCCGAGATTCAAAGTCGATCCTGGTGTAGCGCAATCCCGCGCTCGCACTCCAGGCAGGGGTGAATTGCAGTTCCGTCTGAATATAAACTCCACTGCTAAAGGCAATATTTTCTTCGTCGCGTTTTCTGAAAGTTGCGACACCATTGTTATTCACATAACCCTTGCGCGCATCGGTCGCATAGTCATAGTCGATGCCAGCGCTCAGCGTGACGGGGCGGGCAACCACGTCCATCCTGCGCGTCCATCGAGCTCCCACTCCATAAAACTTTCGATCCAACTCCGATACGCCGCCCGAAGTCGTGACCGAATTCGTGCCCACTGCCAGGTACCCTGTATTGCTGCGCTGACCCACGTACGCAAGAAATCGAAGAATGTCTATGTCCGAGATGGCCAGTTCGTACACGGCGCCAGCCTGAACATTGCTGAGGTCTCGCCCGGTGTCATAGCGATCCGCCAGCGACACGCCAGGGATGGCGCCAGTAGTCGAGTCGGGTGCTGCTTGCCGCGGATTTTCGCGCACCTGTTGTGCCGTCAGTCCCAGGGGATCCTGATTGTCAGGCTGATTGATGTAGTTAACGACAAACGTGAGCATGGAATCCTCGTTCAACTTGACGCCAAGCTTCGAATTGAACTGATCCTTGCGCGCGGCACTGTGATCGCGATACCCGTCGGTCTCCAAATGAGACAAATTCGCGATGTAATTCAGCTCGCCGGCCTGCCCGCCGAACTTGGTTCCGATCCTCCAGGTGTCATAACTGCCGACCGAGAAATAAGGAGTCAGGGTCGGACGCTCCGGGCCATCTTCCGTGAACACCTGCACGACCCCCCCGGAATGGTTGCCATACAACGCGGAAAACGGACCGCGCAGGACCTCAATGCTCTTGGCCGACCCGAGATCGAACAAGCCGGTCCCGCCCTGGCCGTCGGGCGTGCTCGCCGGAATTCCATCGGCAAGCAGCTTGATCCCTCGCACGCCGAAACCCGCCCGTGCACCGAACCCACGCACGATAATCTGCTGCTCCTGTGCAAAGGTTTCCCGATTCTGCACAACAGTTCCGGGTACGCGAACCAATGTCTCCGAGATGTTGACCGCCTGCCGGGCCTCCTGAATGGTCTCCGATTCAATGACGTTCACTGCCGTTGGCAAGTCGAAGCTCGATTGCTCCACTCTCGTTGGCGTTACAACGATTGGTGCGATTCTGACCGGATCGTCTTGCGCGGTCGAAAAACCCGAATGTAAAGCCAGCGCGACACCAAGTAAGCAATTCCGATTGCAGCGCATCTCGTCTTTCCTCGCCCGAGTATGGGATCAGCTTGTTAAATTTATTCTTGCCGAATTTTATCTTCTGAGCATGCGTGGTGTGCCGATTTGGGAACAAAACCCAAAAAAAAGGGCTGCTCGAAAGCAGCCCTTTGGGTCTCGCTGGGGGTCTTAGCGGTTGAACACGTACATCGTGACTTCAAAGCCAAAACGCATATCGGTGTATTCGGGTTTGGTCCACATAGTAAGGCTCCTTCAGAGAGTTATTGAAATGAAGCTATCCGGGCATCGAGGCCGTTCATCACGTCCATGGGAAACATTATGGGCAAAACTGCCACGACGCCCCACGGGAAAAACCTGAAAAGCGGCTCATGATTTTCATTAGAAACGACCTAGTTCTGGCGAAATTCATTATAACAATCATGGGTCTATCAAGCCAGCACGGATGGCGATGATGGCCAGTTCGGCAGAGTTCGAGGCGCCCAGCTTCTGCTTGATGTTGTACAGATGCGTGCCGATGGTGCGCGGGCTGAGCGACATCACTTCTGCAATGTCAGCTACTGATTGCCCCCTGGCGAGCGACAGAAAAACCTTGAATTCCTTTTCGCTTAGCATATCCAGCGGATTACGCTCGCCGCTGACTTGTTCCATCGCGAGTTGTTGCGCTATATCAGGCTCTAGGAACGTCTTGCCTTGATGCACCTGTCGAATCGCCTGCATCAGCGCTTCGGCCGCACTGCGCTTCGTGAGGTAGCCTGCCGCGCCGGCTTTGAGCACGCGGCGTGCATGCATCGCATCCTCGTGGGCGGAAAGCACCAGAATGCGTGCCGAAGGCTCGCGAGCCAGAATGCGATCGATCGCTTCCAGGCCACCGATGCCCGGCATGGATATGTCCATGACCACCACATCAGGGCGAATTTCGGCATATCGCCGGCAGGCATCCTCGCCGCTGTCCGACTCGGCGACGACCCGTATGTCCGACGAGCCTTCGAGAAGCAAGCGAAACCCCATGCGAACAACGGCGTGATCGTCCACCAGCATTACTTTGATATTACCTATCGCCAATTTGCCTTCCACCTTCGCCTATCCTTCCCTATGAGACTTCAGCACCGCGAGCAACGGCATTCTGCATTCTGACGGGAATGATCGCCGTGACCGTAACGCCTTTGCCCGGAGGACTGTCGAGATGAAACTCCCCTCCGAGTGCCTGCACACGTTCGCGCATGCCGATCACGCCAAAATGGGTCGTGTCAGGTTCAAGTTCCTCGGCACACCCTTTACCATTGTCGCTGACGCTCACTCTCAGTACTGCCGCCCCGGCTGGATCGTTGCACCGCGCCACCTCGATCGCGGTACGCGTCGCAGCCGCATGGCGAGCGACGTTGGTCAGACACTCCTGAACGATCCGGTAAACGGTGATGTTGATTGTCTCGGTCATCCCGTCCAGTGCACCGTCCAGGCGCAAATCGCAGTCAATTCCAGGATGCCGTTCGCGCCACGCCGCAACGGTGTCTCGGAGAGTTTCGCTTAATCCCAGATGATCCAGCGCAGTCGGGCGGAGTTGGCGAATTATCCCGTGCACGACATCGTAAATATGCGACGCCACCGAAACGATCGTCAGCGCATTGGCGTGGGTGTCGGGCGCGGATTCCTTGGAGCGATTGGAGATGGCCATGCCGATGGTCTTGATCGCCGTGACGCATTGTCCGAGTTCGTCGTGCAGTTCGCGTGCGATGCTGCGCCGCTCTTCCTCAAGGCGACTTTGTATGGCGCGCGTTAACTGGCGGTTCTGCTCCAGCTCGCGCTCGGCTAATTGGATCAGCTTGTGCTCGGTGATATCGCGCATGCTGCAGATCTCGCCGATGACCTCGTCGTGGGCCGGATCCACCAGCGGTGCCGCGGACAAGGCGACATCGACCACTCGCCCGTCTTTGGTCAATCGCTGCGTCTCGATCATCTCGATGACCGAGCGGCGCTTGACAGTTTCGAGATTCTCCTGGACTTCGGAACTCCGCTCCGGCGTAGTCAGAAGTGTCGCGGAGCGACCGACAATGTCCTCCATGCGGTATCCAAACATGCGCTCTGCGGCAGGGTTCCAGAATGAAATCTTGCCTTGAAGATCGTGGATGATGATTGCGTCGCTGGATTGCCTTGCCACCAGCGCCAGGCGCCTGTTTTCTTCAAGGCTCTCTTCAAGCGTCTGCGCCATCCGGTTGAACACTTTTCCGATCGAATCGAATTCGGGCGAGCCAGACAGTGACAGTCGCGTGTCGAAGCGCCCTCGCTCCATCAAGGACAAGCCGTCGAGGATTTGCCCCACGGGCCGCAGAGAGCGTCCCAGCAGCCAGAATACGACCCCATTGACCAGGACGAAGAAACCGATCACCAGCCAGAAGAACTGTTTCAGATCATCCCAGGCATCCAGAATCGCGCGTGATGCGTCCGGCGAGATGACGACGCTGCCGGTCGGAAGATTCAGCCGGTAATCACTCAACTTGGGGCTAACCAACCGCGAAAACCATTCCGGCGCCCAACGGCCGGACTTGTAAATCGGCGGCGGGGAAGTGTACAGAAGACGGTCGTTTTCATCGTACAGCCTGATTTCATTTGCCCGCACCCGACCTACCCTCTGCAGGAATGACAGCAACATCTGGTTATGCAATTCCTGCTGAAGCGCAGGACGGGTGTTTGCGATCACTGTTTCCAGCAATTGCGCGGTGACGCGGGTGCCCGCCTCCATTTCTTCACGGATCGAACGCCGGGTTTCTTCCAGCAGCAGGTTTGCCGTTGCAAGCGTGAATACGACTACAACCAGCGTAATCACCAGATTGATTCGAAAACGAAGACTTAACCGGCGCATGTTTGTTTACGGGCAAGCAGTTGCTGCATGTCACGGGCGGCGGCGCATAGCTCGGCGGCCATTTCGCGTTGTAATGCCGAATGCCCTCCTTGTGCGACCAGCTTCAGCCGTGAACCAGGGATGCCTCGCGCAACATCGGTTGCCGTTTTGGGAGGACAGACCAGATCCATTCTGCCCTGCACGATGGTCACCGGCATCGCCGGCAGACGCCACAGATTGTCTATCAACTCGTCTGGCTTCAGAAAGAATTCGTGCAGGAGGAAATGCAACTGGATCTGCACCGCTGCAAGGAGTTCTTTCGGCGACGCTGCGCTCGCCACGCCCATTTTCGCCGGCTCCATGACGCGGGCCTCATAATCGGACCAGCTTTTGGCGGCAGCGAAGGCAATTTCGGACCGCGGGTCGTTGACCAAGCGTGCATAGTGTTCGACCAGCCCTCCGTGACTGCCTTCGACGAAGTCCGCCCAGGCGTCCGGAACGATGCGACGCACGCCGTGCAGAAACCAGTTTACTTCCTGGCGGCTGCCCAGGAAGACACCGCGCAAAATCATGCCGGCCACGTTCTGCGGGTAGGTCAGTGCATAGACGATGCTCAAGGTACTGCCCCAGGAGCCGCCAAAAAGCATCCAGCGGTCGATATTCAGGTGCTTTCGCAGCCGGTCCATGTCGGCAACCAGGTGCGCCGTCGAATTGTCAGCCAACGACCCCTGCGGAAAACTTTTACCGCAGCCACGCTGGTCGAACAAGACGATGCGATAGAACGCGGGGTCGAAAAAGCGCCGGTGCACCGGCCGCGTATGACTGCCAGGACCGCCGTGGATGAAAACAACGGGAAATCCGAGCGGATTTCCGCTTTCCTCAAAATAGACGCTGTGGCCGGCGCCGACCTCCAGGAAGCCCTGACGGTGCGGTTCGCAGGGTGCATGAAGAACTTCCGCGATGGCCTGATTCTGGTCTTCGGCCATGGCCGGAAAAGATGGATTGCTCAGGAGTCCAATCGGAACTTGATCGGAATGAGGACGGTACGCAAGCCCTCTGGCGGCGTCGGCAAGGGGACAGCCTTGCGGATCATTCTCACCGCAGCATCATCAAGGATCTCATGGCCGCTTTTTTCCACGACGGAGATTGCATCGATTTTTCCGTCGGGGGTGATACTCAACTGCACGACCGTCGTGCCTTCCCAGTGGCGCCTTTTGGCAACCGCCGGATAGTCCTCATGGCGCTTGATTCTGGCGGAAATAACCTGCCGATATTGATCGGTCAGCATTTTCGCGCGGCCCTCGTCCACCGCTTTTGCCTGCGGCGCGACGGCGGACTTCGGCTGTGGCGCGACTACCGGCGGCGGAACTACCGCCTGCGCAGACGGTGCCGGTCGCTCGATCGTCGGGGTTACCACAGTCGACGGAGGAACAATCGGAACCTGGGCTACAGGCGGCGGAACTTCGCGCGGCAAGGGCCTGACCGCCGTACGGTCTTCTTGCGGTGGCGCAGCAATAGCCGGCGCCGGCCTGGGCTCCGGGCGCGGTTCCACGGTCGGGACCGGGCGCGGCTCCGGGCGCGGTGGCACCCGAGCTACGGCGGGCGGGTCGAGCCGTGGCTCGAGCTTCGGCTCGGGTCTGACTTCCTGGACCGGGTCTGCGGGCAACGCGGCGCGCGGCGCTGGCGCCGGTACTACAAACTCCGGTTTCGGCTCCATACGCGGCGGGGTCCGCATCAGCTCAGTACGCGGCGGCGGAGAAGGCTCGGGTTGCGGCTCAGGCAGCACCGGCTCTGGCGCTGTTGCAGGCTCGGGCTGGCGCATCACAGGATCGAGCTCGCGGTCGGGTTCCTGCTGTCGCATCAAAGGCGCCAGTTCGGGCGCCGCCGGCTGCAGGGCTGGCGCCGGCTCCGGCGCTTTAACCCGTCTCGGGTGCGACGGTTCTTCCGCAACCAAGCGAGGTTCAGCCGGCATGATCTGGACGTCGAGAACCTGGGGCGCATCGATCGCTACGGTGCGAAAGCCCGGAACGAAGGCGATCAATCCCGCGTGAATAACGACCGACACCGCGAAGGCGATCTTGAACGCACGATCGCGGTACCAGTCCGTCATTGACGAAGTAAAAGCAAAGGCCCTGTCAAAAACAAGTTCGGACATAGGTCCAAAGAGTAGTGCAAGGCGTTACGCCAAGTAAAGTTACCGGGGCAAACTAATGAAAATCATGACTGCCGATTGATGATTTTCGAGGGGCGGTTTCGGGAGAAATTCCGCAGAATGGCTATGACTCACCGGATCTGCCAGGCCGCATCGCTTTTTCCGCGGCAACCGGTCCGGATGAATCGCAGTCCGAGTATTCTACTTAAACTTCAGGAGAAAATTATGTGGAGCAAGCCCCAATACACCGAAATGCGTTTCGGCTTTGAAGTCACGATGTACATCGCCAATCGCTAAATCAACAGCGTTGGGCTTGGACAAAAGCCCCTTAGGGGGCTTTTGTCTTTCTGGCGACACGGATCAGCCTGACTCAGCAAACATATGACGATCAGAATCAGGGTTCTGGGTGCAGCCGCAGGCGGCGGATTTCCACAATGGAATTGCAATTGCCGCAATTGCGACGGCGTGCGCAGGGGAACCGTGCGCGCAACGCCGCGCACCCAGTCGTCGATCGCGCTGAGCGCAAATGGCATCGACTGGGTGCTGTTCAATGCCTCTCCTGATTTGCTGGCACAGTACAAGGGCTTCGCGGCATTGCAACCCGGTCGCGCGATCCGCGACACCGGCATTCGGGCGGTCGTGCTGATGGATGCACAGATCGACCACACCACGGGCCTGCTCATGCTCCGCGAAGGGCGTCCGCTTGAAATTTATTGTACGGAGATGGCGCGCGAAGACCTGACTACCGGCAATCCGCTGTTCAAGATTCTGGGGCATTATTGCGGCGTGAACTGGCACGAGATCGCGGTTCGCGGTGGAAGTTTTCCGATCATAGGGGCTGAGGGGCTGAGCTTTACGGCAGTTCCATTGAAGAGCAACGCGCCGCCCTATTCGCCGCATCGGGATAACCCGCGCGACGGAGACAACATTGGCATGCGCATTGCGGATCCGATTTCCGGCAAGATAGTTTTCTATGCCCCGGGGCTCGGCGAAATCGAACCACATTTGAGGCCTTTTCTCGAAGAGGCGGATGTATTGATGGTCGATGGCACGTTCTGGACCGATAACGAGATGATCGCGCTTGGCCTGTCAAAGAAGCATGCCCGGGATATCGGCCACCTTCCGCAATCTGGCCCGGGCGGCATGCTGGAAGTGTTGAAGCCCTTGAAGGCGCAGCGCAAGATACTCATTCACATCAACAATACCAACCCCATCCTCGACGAAGACTCGGCTGAACGGCGTCAACTCTCCGACGCCGGCATCGAAGTCGCCTACGACGGCATGGAAGTGCAACTTTGAGCGGAGATTAGCGATGGGTGCTGCGGACAATCTGCCGTGGAGCAAGCAGGAATTCGAAACCGAGTTGCGCGCAAAGGGCAAGCGCTACCACATCTATCATCCGTTCCATGTCGCCATGAATAGCGGCAAGTGCACGAAGGAACAGGTGCAAGGCTGGGTCTACAACCGCTTCTATTATCAGATAAGCATTCCGATCAAGGACGCGGCTGTGCTCTCCAACATGCCGGATCGCGAGCAGCGGCGCAAATGGATTCAGCGCATCATCGATCACGATGGCATCGAGGGTCAGGAAGGCGGCATCGAAGCCTGGCTGCGTCTGGCTGAAGCATGTGGCCTCAAACGCGAGGATGTGACCTCGTTGCGCAATGTGCTTCCGGGTGTGCGCTTTGCAGTCGACGCCTACGTTAATTTCGCGCGACGCTCACCCTGGCAGGAAGCTGCTTGCTCTTCGCTGACTGAATTGTTCGCGCCCGAAATTCACCAGAAGCGACTGGAGAACTGGCCGCAGCACTATCCCTGGATCGAACCGGAAGGCTATGCCTACTTCCGCAAGCGATTATCCGAAGCGCGGCGCGACGTTGAGCACGGGCTGCAGGTCACGCTCGACTATTTCAACACCCGCAGCGAGCAGGAACGGGCACTGGGCATACTGCAGTTCAAGCTCGACGTGCTCTGGAGCATGCTCGATTCGATGCAGATCAATTATGGAATCGGCGAGACGCGTTATGGCTGAGGCCGCGTTCACGGATGAGTCGGTGTTCGAACTACAGCGCCATTTCCGATTTCAATGGGAACCGGCACAACAAGGTTACGTCTTGCTATACCCGGAAGGCATGGTGAAATTGCCCGGCAGTTCCGGTGAGATCATGAAACGAATCGACGGCAAACTGACGGTCCAGGGTATTGTCGAAGATCTGCAAACCGCATTTCCCGGGACGGACCTTCGAGGGGACGTCGTCGGCTTTCTGGAGCATATCTATGGAAAAGGCTGGATCCGTATCAAGCACTCCGGGTAACCCCCTCTGGTTGCTCGCAGAGATCACGTACAAGTGTCCGCTGCACTGCGTGTTCTGCTACAACCCCGTGGATTACACGCGTTATGGCGAGGAACTCTCCACCGATGACTGGCTGCGGGTGCTGCGGCAGGGCCGTGAACTCGGCGCGACACAGCTAGGTTTTTCTGGCGGCGAACCCCTGGTGCGCGACGACCTTGAAATCCTGGTCACCGAATCGCGCAAACTCGGCTACTACTCGAACCTGATCACTTCCGGAATCGGCCTGAATGAAAAACGCCTCGCGGCGTTCAAGGAAGGCGGGCTGGATCACATCCAGCTTTCGTTCCAGGATTCGACGCGCGAGATGAACGATTTCCTTTCGAGCACGAAAACCTTCGATCTGAAGCAGAGGGTCGCCAAGCTGATCAAGAAATATGACTATCCAATGGTGCTCAATTGCGTCTTGCACCGTCACAATATCGACCACGTGCAGCAGATCCTGGAGATGGCCGAAGCCATGGACGCCGAGTACGTGGAGTTGGCCAACACGCAGTATTACGGCTGGGCGTACGTCAATCGCGATCAGCTATTGCCGACCCGCGAACAGCTCAAACGAGCCGAGGAAGTGACCAACAAGTTCCGCGAGCGCGTCGGTAACAAGATGCGCATATTCTTTGTGGTCCCGGACTATTACGAAGAGCGACCGAAAGCCTGCATGAACGGCTGGGGTGCGCTGTTCCTTACCGTGACGGCCGACGGCCTGGCGCTGCCTTGCCATGAGGCGCGCATGCTGCCAGGGCTTAGCTTTCCCAATGTGCGCGATCACGACCTGCGCTGGATCTGGTATGACTCCCCGGGGTTCAACGCCTATCGGGGCGACTCGTGGATGAAAGAGCCCTGCCGCTCCTGCCCGGACAAGGTCAAGGACTTCGGCGGCTGCCGCTGTCAGGCCTACATGCTCACGGGAGATGCGACTAACACCGATCCGGTCTGTGGGCTGTCACCCTTGCATCATCTGGTCACGGATGTCGTCGACAAGGCACAGCTGCCTGTAGCGCCTAAAGTCGAAGTCAAGCCGATACTGTTCCGGGACGACAAGAATTCGCGAGCCTTGAGCAAGACGCCGGCCTAGTTCACACTCTCGCGCCATGCAACCGGCGCCCGCCAATGCGCTGGCAGTGAATGCCAGCGGACTAACCAAACGCTACGGTGATGTACTCGCCGTAGACGGCCTCGACCTCCAGATTCCGGCCGGGCAGTTTTTCGGGCTGTTAGGCCCGAACGGCTCGGGCAAGACGTCGACCATTCACATGCTCGCAACGCTGATTCGTCCCACCGCGGGAAGTGCCCAAGTGCATGGACACGATGTGGTACGCGATGCGGTCAAAACGCGGGGGGCCATCGGCCTCGTGTTTCAGGAGTCCGCCCTGGACCGCACGTTGTCGATCGCGGAAAACCTGCGTTTTGCCGGACTGCTCTATAACTTGCCCGTCAAGGTCATCGAAGAACGTGCGACGGAACTGCTCGAGCTGTTCGGGCTTGCCGACAAGCGTAACCGCCCGGTCGGTTCTCTCTCTGGCGGCATGCGTCGCGCGCTGGATATTGTGCGCGGCGTTATTCATCACCCGAAGATCCTGTTTCTCGACGAGCCCACCATCGGTCTTGATTTGCCCAATCGCCGCAAGATCTGGCGCTTCATCTCGAACCTGCGCGCAAAGACCGGGATGACCGTCTTGCTGACTACGCATTATCTGGAAGAAGCGGATAGTTGCGATCGGGTTGCTTTCATCAAGCGCGGCAAACTCGTCAAAAGCGGCTCCCCGGCGGAAATGGTCGAGAGCCTCGCACGCTACATCGTCGAAATTGAAAGTCCGGATATCGAGACCCTCGCGCAACGACTCGCACCGACGCTCGGTTCCTGCCTCGTCGATGGCGACGTTGCCCAGTTCCGTTATGCCGACGAAGACGTTGCCAGGCTCGCGGCTCTGCAATTGCAAAATGGTATTCAAGTCCGGGCCCTGCGCTGGCGGCAACCGAACCTCAACGACGTATTTCTCTGGGTCGCGGAAGGAAAAGCATGATGACGCCGTGGCGGCCTGTCTATGCGGTGCTCGAACGCGAAGTTGTACGCATGTTCCGTCAGCGCACCCGGCTGCTGTCCGCCATGGTGCGTCCGCTTATCTGGCTGTTCGTCATCGGCGCGGGCTTTGGCGCGGTGCTGCAGCAGGCCGGGGGCGTAAGCTATCAGCAGTTTCTCGTACCCGGCGTGCTCGGCATGACCATGCTGTTCGGTGCCATGCTCGCGGCGCTGACGATGGTCTACGACAAGGAATCGGGCGTGATGCGCATGTTGATCGTCGCACCTTTCGCCCACTACTGGATTGTCCTGGCCAAGACGCTCGCGGCGACGCTTGCCGCAATGCTCCAGGCAGGCTTGCTGTTGATCCTGCTCGCCGTGTTGGGCTACCTGGACGCCCAAACCCGGTTCGGCTTACTCGCCATTGGCCTTCTCGCGACGTCCGCGACATGCGCGGGCATTGGCATGCTGGTCGCGGCGTTCACCCGATCCCTGGATAATTTCGCGGCGATCATGAACTTTGTGATCTTCCCGGTTTTCTTCCTGTCCGGATCACTGTATCCGGTCAGCCAACTGCCCGTCGCCCTCAAAGCCGTGGCGCTGATAAATCCCTATACCTACGGCGTGGACCTGCTCAAGCATGCTGTGCTAGGCACGCTGCCCTCCGGTATGGGCGCGGACTTTGCGGCCTCGACCGATATTGCGGTGTTGGCGGGATTCTCGGCGGCAGCTGTACTGATTGCCAGTTGGCGGTTTTCGCGCGAGAGCGCCTATGAACCGATGATCCGCATCCTGACAGGCAAGCGAGACGGTTAAGGCCGCGCGCGGTCCTTAGTGGTGATGCCCATCGGGGCCATGTACATGGCCGTGATGCAATTCTTCGCGGGTCGCGGCTCGCACTTCGGTCACCGTGCCGGCGAACACAAGCGTCTGTCCGGCCAGCGGATGATTGCCATCGACGACAACCTTATCGTCAGCTATACCGGTGACGGTGTAGAGCGTGTAGTCGTTGGAGCCCTCGACGGCGCCCTCGAACTGCATGCCGACGGATATGTTCTCCGGAAACAAGCTTTTCGCTTCCGTGCGCACCATGTCCGCTTCGTATTCACCAAACGCATCATCGGGCGTGAGCGTTACCTTGCATTGGTCGCCCACCTTTTTGCCTTGCAGTGCGGATTCCACCAGAGGGAAAATGCCGTCGTATCCGCCATGCAAGTATGTTATGGGTGACTGGGTTTTCTCGATCACCTTGCCGTTGGTATCCGACAACTCGTAGTTCAAAGACACCACGGTATCCTTTCCGATCTGCATGTTCAGTTCAACTCCTTGACCAGGTTTAAAACGTCGGCCGCATGACCGCGCGCATTGACTCCGTAGAGCACATGGCGCACTGCGCCGTTCTTGTCTATGACAAAAGTCGAGCGCACGATGCAGCGCCGCTTTTTCGCCCCTTCCACCTGCTTTTCCTGCAGCACGCCGTACTGTTCACAGATTTCGCCTTCGGTATCCGCCAGCAACTGCACGGAAAGTCCGTGCTTGTCGCGAAAAGCGCCGTGGCTCATGCAATCATCCATGCTGATGCCCAGAACGACCGTGTCGCGCTCAAGAAATGCATCCTGCAATTCACTGAAGTCGATGGCTTCGAGCGTACAGCCCGGCGTATCGTCCTTCGGATAGAAATACAGAACGACGTTGTTGATACCTCGATAACTGCCCAGGCTGATCACATTCATATCGCCGTCGGGCAGATCGAAGGCAGGGGCTAATTGACCGACTTTCAGCATGAACGACTCCCGGCGCACGACGAGGATTTTAACCGATTTCAAAAAGGACAAAAATGCAGATCAGCCGAAGGTTCGCAAAGATAGAATGACCCGCGTGAACCAACGACTCCTCGGCGGACTATCCGCCGCCGCATTCTTGCGGCGCCATTGGCAAAAGCAACCGCTGCTGGTGCGCGGAGCGATCCGCGGCTTCGAAGGCGTACTGGATTTCGACAGCCTGATGGAGCTCGCCTGCCGAAGCGATAGCGAAGCGCGGTTGGTGATGCGCCACGGCGCGCGCTGGCGCGTCGAGCACGGACCGTTCGAGCGTCGCCGCCTGGCGCGCCTGCCGGCGCACAACTGGACGCTGCTGGTGCAAGGTATCGAACGTGTGGTTCCCGCAGCTCGACGTTTGTTAGCGCAATTCGACTTCATCCCCTATAGCCGGCTCGACGACGTGATGGTCAGTTATGCGCCCGCCGGAGGCGGCGTCGGCGCGCATTTCGATTCCTACGACGTGTTCCTCGTGCAAGGTCCCGGCCAGCGGCGCTGGCAAGTGAGCCGGCAGCGCGACCTGTCGCTCGTCGAGAATGCACCGCTCAAGATCCTCAAGCGCTTCCGCGCTGAGGGGGAGTGTGTGTTGTCGGCTGGCGATATGCTCTATTTGCCTCCGGAATACGCGCACGATGGCGTTGCCGTCGATTCTTGCTTCACCTATTCGATCGGTTTCCGCGCGCCTTCGCACCAGGAACTCGCGTCGGCGTTTCTGATGTTTCTCGATGACAGATTGGAAAGCAGCGGTCGTTATAGCGATCCGGATCTGTCGGTCCAGAGCTCTCCGGCTGAAATCGGTGCGGCCATGTTGGCCAAAGTAGCGCACGCGCTGGACAACATACGGTGGAGCAAGACGGACATCGCCGAGTTTCTCGGCGCTTACCTGACCGAACCCAAACCTGACGTGGTGTTCAATCGACCGAGCAAACCGCTGTCGCACCTGGCATTCGTTCGTCAGGCGCAGCGAACCGGCGTCGAACTGGATCCTTCATCCAGGATGCTCTACGGTCGCGGCATGATATTTGTGAATGGCGAAGCGCAGAAAACAAATTCTGGCGTGCCAGTTGAACTGCGCCGGTTAGCCGACAAACGGCGGCTGCACGGGGGGCGGATTCGAATGCGCGGTCTTGTCACTGACCTGCTTTACGCCTGGTACCGCGCCGGTTATATTCATGCTTCACTTTCAGGCTGATGCCGATGGCAGATACATCGCATTCGCAACTCTTTGGCGATGCCGAATTCGACGCCGCAATCGATGCGGTTCTGGCGAAAGCATCGCGCACAATTCGAATTTTCGACCAGACACTGGGCGCCGGCTACAACACGATCGAACGGTCCGGGCTGTTGCGCAAATTTCTGCTTGCCAGCCGGCGGAACAGCCTGCAAATCGTCCTGCACGATGCGCAAACCATGGATCGCACTTGCCCGCGCATCTTGCAGTTGCTGCGCACCCACAGCCATGCGATCGCGATTTACGAAACGCACCCGAGCGCGAAGTCGGTCTATGATCCGTTCTTGGTAGTTGACAGCCGCTGCTTCGTTCACCGTTTTCATTTTGACGAAAAACGAGGCCGATGCGGCCTGGATGACCCGATAGAAGGCCAGACGTTCGTCGAACGCTTCGGCGAGATATGGGAAGCCTCTTCGCCTGCCATATTCGCCACAACACTCGGGCTGTAGGTCAACTTCCGACGTTCGTTACAATTTGTATTATTTATATACAGTTCTGGTAGAATCGCCCGCCGGATCGGACAGCGCTTGCTGTTCCCGAATTCCGTCACGCCATCAAAACCATTTACAAGGACCACGCACAATGAACCGTACTCTCCTCGTCTCTGCCCTGCTTGCACTCGCGCTTACCGCTTGCGGCAAGAAAGAAGAAGCACCCGCCCCGGTATCGACTCCGGAACCCGCCGTGACGACTCCCGCTCCGTCGGCTCCCGCAACCGATGCGGCGACCCCTCCTGCCGATGGCACGACCGCGGCTCCGGCTCCCGCCGATCCGCAGAAGCCCGAAGAAAAGAAGTAATCCCTGACGTTTGAGAAATAAGAAGCCGGTCTGCGACCGGCTTTTTATTTGAGACATTTCGCATTCAATCCAACTGGCGCCAGCCCAGTCCGTTTTCCTGGTCCGCTATCGCTATCCAGTCGGGCGCGCAATTCAATACTTGAGATAAGGCTGCCTGTGCGAGTTGCGGGCGATTGTTCTCCTGGCTCAAGTGGGCCGCGACCAGGTGTCTTAGTTTCGCGTTGTTCAGGTTTCGCAGCAATCCGGCGGCCGCATCGTTGTCGAGATGGCCGAAGCGCCCGGCAATGCGATTACGCAATTTATGTGGATAACTGCTGGTGCGAAGCATCTCGACATCATGATTGCATTCCAGCACCAGTGCATCGCAGCCGCTGAGCATGGTTTCGATATGTCGGGTCGAACAACCCGCATCGGTCAGCACGCCCAGGCGGCTCGCGCCATCGCTGAATACGTATTGCGCTGGTTCGCGTGCATCATGGGGCACTGGAAACGGCTGGATCTGCAGTCCGCCGATTTCAAATACTTCATAGTTTTCGACCATTCTGACGCAGGCAACTTCAGCGAACAAAGTTTCGAACCCGACGAGCGTTCCGGGCGTAAGCCATACGGGGATATCATGGCGGCGCGCCAGGCGGGCAACGCCGCCGATATGATCGTCATGCTCGTGCGTGACGATCAGGGCGGTGATGTCCTCGGGCACCAGGCCGAGACGGGCCAGCCTGGCAGCGGTTGCGGCAAGTCCGAAGCCGCAATCCAGAAGAACCCGCGTACCCTGAGCCTCGACAACAAGCGAGTTACCCTGGCTGCCGCTGCCCAGAGAGGCGAATCGCATCAGGATGCCGACATTTTCAGGCTGGGAAACGTTATTTCAGCTCCTGTTGCAGCAACGTGAGGATTCGACCCGCGGTCGGGGAGTTCGATTTTTCACCCTTGGCATCGAGGACTTCGACTGCGCTGCCTTGCGAGGCAGTGGCCACGCTGATGCGATATTGTTCGTCCTTCTTGGTTGCGTCATCGCGCCAGAAGGCGAGCTTCGACCAAAACCCTTCCTTCTGGTCCTGTTCCCTCGCATCGACGTCCACGTAGCGGACGAAATAGGTGCCTTTCGAGCGATCCCGATCCTCCACGGTGAACCCCACACGGTCCAGCGCAAGGCCCACGCGTCGCCAGGCACGATCGAAGCTGTCTACCAGCAACAATGCATCCGGCTTCTCATCGGTTTTCGAAAGCGTCGCCTTGGGCTGTTCGGGCGCCTTGAGATCCGCCCGGATCTGCTCGTCACGGGCACCCAGCCGAATTGCCAGCTGCGACAGCATTTCCGCCTCGAGGTCGGGCTCGACCGGCCTGACCTGCCATTTAGTCGTCTCGCGGTAACGATCTCTGGAAATATTGATCTGCGCCATACCGCGATGACTGATGTAGATTTCAGTCGATTCGGGATTCTGGCCACGCTCCAGACGCGTGCGGAATTTGTCGCGCTCCGGATAGGAGTAGGCGCTGTCCAAGACCTTGCCGAGCAAATTGCGCAGGACGCTGTCCGGGATCTTGGCCCGGTTCTCGGCCCAATCCGTTTCCATGATTCCGGTGGGCCGCGATTCGACATCGATCAGAAAACCGTTATCGAGCCAAAACTCCTTGATCACCGGCCACAACGCTTCGGGTTCGGCGTCAACGACAAGCCAGCGCTGGCTGCCAGCACGACCCAAACGCACTTTCTCCTGCGCAGGCAGAATCGCCGTCGGCTCTGGCGCCGCGCGCGTGCCCTGACCTTCGGCATATTCGGAAGCCGTGGCAGAGCCTGCGCTGGGTTCCGGGATGTTATAGCGATCGCTGGTGGGCGGCGTTGACAAGTCGGCCGGCACGTCGAGCTTTTTTGCTTTACCCGCCGATTTGTAATCGATTTTCTTGCCTTCTATCAGGGAGCCGGAGCAACCGGCAAGCGCCAGCACCGCGCCAATGGCAGCGGCCCGCATCAGTAAACAATTCATGCGTGCAGATCTTTCAGTTAGGGCATGTGTCATGGATCGATTCACTTCGCCATTGCCGGCATGGGCGCGGCTGCGCCTATTTCGGCCTGCTCCATCGCACTGCGCAGCAAGGCATGTGCGGCAGTCGACAGTGGGGTCAGGGGCAAGCGGATACCTGCTTTCATGAGCCCCATCTGGTGCAGCACCCACTTGACGGGTATCGGGTTGGCCTCGACAAAAAGATGCCGGTGCAGCCCGAGCAGCTTATTGTTGCAGCTCTTTGCCTTGGCGAAATCGCCTGCAAAAACCGCGGAACACATCTCCCGCATCAGTCGCGGGGCAACGTTGGCTGTCACAGATATAACGCCGTGCGCGCCAAGCATCATCAACGCCATGCCGGTACCATCGTCGCCGCTGTACACCGCAAAGTCTTGGGGCGTGCGGCGCAATAACTCCGCGCCTCGTTGCAAATCACCGGTGGCGTCCTTGATACCTACGATGTTGGGTATTTGCGCGAGTCGTAGCGCCGTGTCGTTGTGCATATCCGCAACAGTGCGCCCCGGCACGTTGTACAGAATTTGCGGCAGATCGACCGCCTCCGCAATGGCGCGAAAATGCCTGTAAAGCCCTTCCTGGGTCGGCTTGTTGTAGTACGGCACGACCGACAGGCTCATGTCCGCGCCAGCCTGCTTGGCGTAGGCCGACAGTTCGATTGCTTCGCGAGTCGAATTCGCGCCGGTGCCGGCAATGATGGGCACACGCCCCGCAGCATGCTCGATGGCTGTGCGAATGAGCAGACAGTGCTCGTCAAAATCCACCGTTGGCGACTCTCCTGTCGTACCAACGACCACGATGCCGTCCGTGCCTTCACGGATATGAAAGTCGATCAGCGCGCGCAGTCCCGGCAAATCCAGACTGCCGTCTTCGGACATGGGGGTGACGATCGCGACGAGGCTGCCCTTGAGCATGGCGGCGTCCCTCTTCTGGAAAGGCGCGATTTTAACCGATTCCTCGCGGCGACGGCATCTCACCGGCGGCAGAGAAGCCTTGCGCGCAGATGCGCTGAATTTTCGCGGGCCTTGGCGATGCGAGTTCGATATTCTCGTAGGCAATCACTTGCAAGCGGCCGCGCACGATCTCCAGCAACTCGCCGGCCTGCAACAGGAAATCCGGATTAGAGGGTTTGCCGAAGCGCTCGTTTCCGGCTGCGAAAGTTTCGTAAATCAGCACTCCTCCCGGCGCAACTGCACCGACGATGCGGGGAAACAAGGGCCGGTGCAAATAGCGCGTCACGATAACGCCGTCGAAACGACGATCCGCCAAAGGCCAGGGTTCGTTCTCGAGATCGGCGACCTGGACCGTGACACCCTTTATGCCATCCAGCGACCTGATCGCCTGCGAATCACGGTCCACCGCGCACACGCGAAATCCCTGTTCAGCGAGCAAGCGGCTGTGGCGGCCGGTGCCACAGGCCAGATCGAGGACGTCGCCGCCCGGCGCAATGCAGTGCATCCACCTGGTTATCCACTCCGAAGGACTGTCCGGGCCGTGGCTTGGGACCGGCTGAATACCGGTGGTTACGCTTGCGCAAGGTTTCATATTTCTTATTCTAGGATAGCGCGGGCATGAGCCGTAGGCCATGTCGCATTGATTGACACCTCGAGGGGCGAGTGCTAAAAATCGTCCCTTCGTCGGCGCACCAACCGGCCCCACCGCAATGCTCGGGAGAAGAAAATGAAATCCGTATGGATCGTGATCTGCGGCTGTGTATTGCTGGCTAGCTGCAGCGCCACCAGCGAATTTTTCAGCAAGAAGCTGTCCGCCACAGCGGTCCTTGCGCCGACCAAGGGCAACTCGGTCAGCGGTACCGTCAATTTCACCCAGAAGGGCTCCATGGTCACGATCGTGGCCAAGGTCAATGGACTGAAACCCGATACGGCGCACGGTATTCATATCCACGAGAAAGGCAATTGCAGTGCCGCTGACGCGTCATCGGCCGGCGGCCACTTCAATCCTTCGGCCTCGCCGCATGGCGGACCCACCGGACCCAAACGTCACGGCGGTGATCTGGGCAATCTGAAAGCCGATGCCAGCGGTTCGGCGCAACTGTCGATCGAAGTCGGCGGCATCACGCTTGGCACGGAATCCGATAGCGTCATCGGCCGCGCGGTGATTGTACATGCCGGCCCGGACGACCTGAAGACGCAGCCGTCGGGCAATTCCGGGGCGCGCGTGGCCTGCGGGCTGATCAGCAAGAATCCGGACAAATTCTTCTGATCGCGTGAACAACCGGCGCGCGCACGGCCCAATTTGATCCCTTGGCTCGGCCCCAACGAGCCGTTCCCGCCTGTCGACCAAGCAGTAGCGAACCCCAATGGTTTGCTAGCCGCGGGCGGCGATTTGTCGACTCCTCGGTTGATCGATGCCTACCGCCAGGGCATTTTCCCCTGGTTCAGCGACGATCAGCCGATCTTGTGGTGGAGCCCCGACCCGCGAATGGTGCTGTACCCTGCCGAACTCAGAATATCCCGATCACTCCGTAAAACTCTTCGCAGCACCCGCTTCGAAGTCCGTGCAGACACTGCGTTTCGCGATGTCATATTGGGTTGCAGCATGCCGCGCCGCGGCCAGGATGGCACCTGGATTACCGGGCACATGGTGGACGCCTACTGCGCCCTGCATAAGGAGGGGTTGGCACACAGCATAGAGACCTGGCTGGACGGAACCCTGGTGGGCGGTCTATACGGTGTGGCAATCGGCCGGGCATTCTTCGGCGAATCGATGTTCACGCGTGCAACCGATGCCTCCAAGGTCGCGCTCGTGACCTTGGTGCGCCAACTCGAACTCTGGGGCTTCGGCTTGGTCGATTGTCAGATGAACACTGCACACCTGTCGTCTTTCGGAGCCCGGGAAATACCGCGCGCCGAATTCACGCGCCGGCTGCGGGAATTGATACACTATCCGCCTGTCCGCGCACCGTGGCGACTGGCTCCAATGCGCTAAACGAACCGGCGATGACACAGCTCAACGACCTGCCCTTCTCGGTACTGCAGTTCTACGCTACCGCGCCCTACCCGTGCAGCTATCTACCCGATAAGCTTGCACGCTCGCAGGTCGCGACCCCCAGTCACGCTATCGACAGCCAGGTTTACAGTGAGTTGGTCAAAGTCGGGTTTCGCCGCAGCGGCGCGTTTACCTATCGGCCCTATTGTGATCATTGCCGCGCCTGCGTTCCTGTGCGCATCGTCGCCGAGGACTTTGTGACCAACCGCTCGCAGCGCCGCGCCCATGCGCGCCATACGCGGCTCGAAGCGCGCATGCTCGAACTCAAGTACCACCCCGAGCACTATGCGCTATACCTGCGTTATCAGTCGCATCGCCATAGTGGTGGCGGCATGGATCACGACAGCCGCGAGCAATATCGTCATTTCCTTCTGCAAAGTAATGTGCGCTCAAGCCTCGTCGAGTTTCGCGACGAGGGTAAATTGCGCATGGTCAGCATCGTCGATCGGCTCGAAGACGGTTTGTCGTCCGTCTACACTTTTTTCGAACCTGAGATCGCTGGCGCCAGTCTTGGCACGTACAACGTCATCTGGCAAATCGACCTTTGCCGGAGGCTGCGCCTTCCCTACCTGTATCTGGGCTACTGGATCGCGCAAAGCCGCAAGATGGCGTACAAGATCAACTTCCAGCCGCTAGAAGGGCTGATCGACGGGCAGTGGCGGCGCCTGCCGCGCGACGCCTCGCCGCCCGAGGCGATTTGACCACGCCCGCTCGTGCGATGCGCGCGGCAAACGCGCTCCAGGAATGAATGCTTTATCGCCTCGCACGGCCTGCCCTTTTCCGGCTCGACCCCGAACGCGCTCACCACGGGACCCTGGTTGCGCTCGATCTGGCCCACCGCGCAGGTTTATCCGGCCTGTTTGGCTCCCGCGCGCCGGCCTCACCGCGCAACGTCATGGGATTGCAGTTTCCCAACCCTGTCGGCCTCGCCGCCGGACTGGACAAGAACGGCGAACACATCGATGCGTTAGGTGCGCTGGGTTTTGGCTTCATAGAAATCGGCACCGTCACGCCGCGGCCACAAGCTGGCAATCCGAAGCCGCGCATGTTCCGCCTTGCACATGCGCGCGCAATCATCAACCGCATGGGCTTCAATAACGATGGGGTCGACCGCCTGCTGATGAATGTCGGGCACGCGCGCTATCGCGGCATTCTGGGTATCAATATCGGCAAGAACTTCGATACGCCTCTGGAGCGTGCCGCCGAGGATTATGTTTTGTGCATGCGCAAGGTTTACGCTGCAGCGAGCTACATCGCCGTCAACATCTCGTCTCCCAACACCGCGAATTTGCGCGAGCTCCAGCGAGTTGACGAACTCGAACGCCTGCTAGGCGCGCTTGCCGACGAGCGGCGCGAGCTAAGCGCCTTGCACGGCAGGCGCGTGCCGCTTGCCGTGAAGATCGCGCCCGATCTGTCGCCAGACGACATCGAAAACATGGCAGCACAGTTCATCGCTCATGACATCGATGCGGTGATTGCCACCAATACCACACTCTCGCGCGAAGGCGTTGAAGGATTACCGGATGCAAATCAGACGGGCGGACTGAGCGGCGCCCCCCTTAGAGCCCGCGCAACCGAGGTCGTGAAAACGCTGGCCGGCGCGTTGCGCGGCCGGCTTCCGATCATCGCCGCTGGCGGCATTCTGTGCGTGGCCGATGCGCGCGAGAAAATGGCCGCAGGCGCAAGTCTGGTGCAGCTTTACAGCGGTCTGATTTACGAGGGACCCGCTCTGGTCGCAAGAATTGCAGGCGCACTGGCTGCCGATTACCCCAATCCCTGACAACGTTATTTTCTTAGCGCCAGCTTGCATAAGAGCCCGGCGACGCCGCGTTATAATTCGCTGTTTTTCGCAGCCCTTTTTTGCGTTCTATCGCCGTAAGACCAGCCGCATGAATAGCAGCGTCGATTTTCCCAACACAACGCAGTTGACCCTCGAATTCGGAATACGGTTCGAAGATCTCTATCGTCGCCCAGGCTTGCTGCGGGTCGATGCCGCATTTCTGGAATTCCTTGGCAGTGCGGATGCCGCGCTGCGCAGCCGCCTCGAGTCCGCGCGCGAGGCCTACGCGACCAAAAAGCCGCCATCCTGGTCCGCCAAGGAAGAATCCGCATTCCTGATCGCGATCGCTGCGCATCTCGACGATTTTATCGCGCGCCTGTTCTGCATCGAAGAGGCGGTTGGCGCCCTGTCAGCGCGTCACTACGAATTGGCGCCGCTGTACGCGTGCAAACGCCTGTTCGTGCAACGCAAGGCCGTCAATGCCTATAAGCCCGACATGGCGGCCGGATTCGATGGGGCGCAACTGGAAGCGCGCTTGCGCGCCTGGTTCGATTCCGAATTCAGCGAGCTTGCGTTCGCGCGGGCTGTCAGTGGCTGGCTGAAGGATGAGGCAGGCCATGCGGAACAACTCGATAGCGCATTGCGCTACGCGGCCTGGGCGGTGCATACGGCGCAGGGCCAGGCCAAACACGAGGCGGGCGTGCTGTTCAAAGTCCCGAAGAAACTCGACTTCCAGCGGCTGGTGCCCGTGGAAACCCGGGTCGAAAACGCCGTCACCGTGCACACCCTGTCGCATATCAGGCGCCGTCACGGATTCGCCCTGACGGATCCCGGCACGGATCTGGTCGGCGCGCTCAATGAGACCAACTACTGCATCTGGTGCCACGAGCAGGAAAGAGATTCGTGTTCGCATGGCTTGAAGCAA
>CBDDRM010000135.1:0-7511 GCA_965233135.1 uncultured bacterium
AGGATGCCGGCGAGCAATACGGCCCAGGCGCCGGGTTCCGGCATGGGTCCTTCGGACAAGCGCACCCACTCGTCATCATGGCCGCTCTTGACGCGGGCATTGGCGTTGGGCATGTCGCGCCGCACGGCGCGTCGTGCATCCGGCAGGAGTTCCGCCGTGCCGGCTGATGGAAGCGGCCGCTCCGGACCCAGTTCGGCCAGCTTGGTGGCGCCGGCGGCCAGCGGCACATTCTCGATCTTGCCAACCGTGGCAGCGGGTTCACTGGATTCTTCACATGCCTTGCCGGTCTGCCCTGCGGCAGGCGGGGTTGCCTGATCCATGTACGCGATATCCAGGTGCGTGACGCGTTCGCATAACGCACGCGC
The DNA here is from genome assembly GCA_965233135.1 of uncultured bacterium. Classification (GTDB taxonomy): domain Bacteria; phylum Pseudomonadota; class Gammaproteobacteria; order Burkholderiales; family JACQAP01; genus JACQAP01. The sequence goes on from CBDDRM010000135.1 coordinate 366, forward strand.
AATCGATTCGGGCGCATTGCCGGCCAGCGCGACAGTGGAAAATACGGATGCGGCCAGCGCCACGGTTAAAAACGGGGTAAAAATCCTGTGCACGATTAACTCCTTGGCAGCGATGCTACGACTATGGACTGAGCGCGTGACGTTATGTCATCGCGCTGGTAGCCCACTGTGACTACGTTCTTCGCTACCCCCGACTCCACCCGCTTCGTGTTCATGTCTTAAGAATTCGTAATTCGAGCGCCTTGCCAACGGCTTGCGCGCGATTGACGACATCCAGTTTGCGCAGGATTTTCTGCACATGGTTCTTCACAGTCAATGGACTGATATCGAGAATGGCGCCAATCTCGAAGTTGCTCTTGCCGAAATACACCCACTTGAGGATTTCCTGCTCCCGCGAAGTGATTTTCTTCGCCGTCTCGGACACGACCGTGTCGTTGCATTTCGTACGCCCGCTGACTTCGCTGCGCACCCAGGCGGCCTGCAGCGACGGCACTATCAACCGGGCGAGGTACGCGTGCCGCGGACCAAATGTTCCCGGACGACTGGCAAAGGCGAAGAAACTGGTGACACGGCCTTCGGCGTCATGAGTGCCATGCGCGAGAATTTGCGTCGCCCTGACTTTCTCGAGTTCCTGTGCAAAGGGGCCCTTGGCGAGCGCAGTTTCGGTCACGTCGCAGATCAGCGGGCGGAACTCGCGTTCTTCCCAAACCTTGATGAGATTGGGCGCAACCGATGCATCGCGCAGAAATGTCTCGCCAAACACGGCCTGATCCGGCGCCACCATCGAGAAACTGTCGGCGCGCATCGATTGCGGATCATTGCTCTTCAGCGCGCAGATGAGCACTTCATGCCTGACCAGACTCTGCAGCATGCCCTGCGTCCAGCTGAAGAAATGCGCGCGCTCATAGACCCTGACCGATGCATCGAGATTCAACATCAGGGTCTCTATATCTATGTCGCTCAGGGCTGCCGACCCGGTACTGGTATCCACCCCCGAGTTGTCCGCGCCGAGTTCAGTGGTATTTGGCACGACATACGTGGTCTCCCGCGCCGGCGTTTCGTTACCGACCCGCAAACGGCCTGCGGGGAGCGGTGTGGCAAGCTTGTCAAGCGTGTGTGATGTGGAAAGCATGGCATTTTGATTCATGGCTGTTAGTTCATGGCTGGCGTGGATACATAAAATCGCTCGTGTGGTATTTCCCGCCGGCACAAACTGCTTCGGATGAGTCGGCATTGGATGCAAAACTATCCCGAAGGCGCCGCAAAGTATGTGCGTTGTCGCACAGAGGAGACACGCCTGTGGTTCGCCGCGTTACGCCGCCGCGCCTGCCGCAATGCCGATGGTGAATCACATCCGCATCAAACCGTCCGGATTCGAACTCCCTTCAGACAGCGAATTCGCTCCAATGGCACGGATAAACGCGCGTGCAGCCTGGCCGCTAGTCCGATAGAGCTATCGCTGGAGGGCTCGCTGCCCTTCGTCCCACAGCGTGGATGGCTTAACGTAAGCCCCGCGGAAGCACTCACTCTGCCTATTGTTCATTTGACGCCGTAGACATTTAAACGATGCTCCAATTTCAAAACACCCAACCTCGCCTCCTCCCCAGCCAGCCCGGCCCGGTCACGCTGCTGCGCTCCGCCGTGGATCCTGCGGTTGCCATAGTCTGCATGATGGTCTCCGTGCTCTGGTTCGATGGACGTTTCGGCGGTCCTTACCTGATTCTCGCCCTGCTCGTTTTCTCCATGACGTTTCCCGGTAATCTCGCCAGAGACACCGCAAGCAACGGGGAGTTGATTCGCAGCATCCTTGCCGGCTGGGCGGCGATCATTGGCTTGCTTTTGCTCCTGGGTTGGGCCTCGCAAACCTTGTCCAACTTCGATCCGCGCGCCATCTTCCTTTGGAGTGTCATCACACCTGCGGCACTGTTTGCAGCGCACCGGGTGATTCCACTGATACTGCCTCGGGTACTTGCAGCAGAAGGTCTTCAGCGCACGGCGGTTATTGCCGGCGCGAACGGGCCCGGACGCAATCTGGGCGCGCACCTGCGCTCCCGGCCATTGCTGGGTATTCGCTTTGCCGGATACTTCGATGATCGCGGCACCCGTCTGGAGGGCGAATTGGAGCCCGCGGACAATCTCGGCGACTTGAGTCATCTGGCCGAGTACGTGAAGACCCATCACATCGATTTAATCTACATTACCCTGCCCATGACCTCGCAGCCGCGCATCCTGCGCCTGCTCGAGGACTTGCACGACACCACCGCCTCGGTGTACTTCGTACCCGACATATTTGTCTACGACCTCATCCAGGCCCGCATGGAGACCATCGGCGGCATCCCCGTGCTGGCCGTGTGCGAATCGCCTTTCTACGGCGCCGACGGCCTGGTCAAGCGCATGAGCGACATCGTCTTCGCTTCTCTGATATTGCTTTTAATCACGCCGCTGCTGCTGGCGATCGCCATCGCCATCAAGCTGACTTCGCCCGGTCCCGTTCTGTTCCGGCAGCGTCGTTACGGCCTCGACGGCAAGGAGATCATCGTTTACAAGTTCCGCTCCATGACTGTCTGCGAGGACGGCAACGTCGTGACGCAGGCAAGGCGCAATGACAGTCGGGTGACGCCCCTGGGCGCGATCCTTCGCAGAACTTCGCTCGACGAACTACCGCAGTTCATCAATGTACTTCAGGGTCGAATGAGCGTGGTGGGGCCGCGTCCGCACGCCGTCGCTCATAACGAGATGTATCGCAAGTTGATTCCAAGTTACATGATCCGCCACAAGGTGCGTCCCGGCATTACCGGCCTAGCGCAGGTAAACGGCTTGCGCGGCGAGACCGATACGCTGGAAAAGATGGAAGCCCGCATCGAGCATGATCTGGCCTATCTGCGCAACTGGTCGCTATTGCTGGATCTCAAGATCGTGTTCATGACACTGGTCGTGGTCCTGAAGAAACAGGATGCGTATTGAGAGCCTCTTTGTTCTGCCGAGGCAGCTAACAGCCCTGCTGGACCTGACGCTCGCTTGACCTGACGCTCGCTTGACCTTCCTGCTGACGGGCCTTTGGGCGTACGGCCGGTTCCCGGTCGGCAGGTCGACTTTCTCCCAGGTCGTTCAATGTTGCGCTGATGCCAGCCCGCCCGACGCAGGGCGATGCGTGGGCCTTTGCGAATCGCCTTTGCGCGTGCCTGTGCGCAGAACTCGTACGGATTGCATCGACGCTCGATCATCTGTTGCGGAGATGGGTGCACGCATCACGGGCTTGGCGCCCGCCGTTTCGCACGCACATACATATAGAGAAGTTGGCTGTCGCGGGAGAGACTAAAAAACAATGCGGCCGTCCAGGTGGCCGACCGCATTCAGGACTTGATCGGGAAGTTGCCTACTCCCGATCGGCACGGAACCGATAGCCAAGTCCCCGCACGGTCTCGATCAGGGAATCGTGTCCGAATGGCGCCAGTCCCTGGCGAAGCCTGCGGATGTGCACGTCGACGGTGCGCTCCTCGACATAGGCATCGTGACCCCAGATCTCGTCGAGCAACGTGGTCCGGCTGAAAATGCGACCGGGATGGGTCATGAAGAAATGCAGCAAGCGGAATTCAGTAGTCCACAGCTCGATCTCCTGGTCTCCAGAAGTCACGCGGCGGGCCGCGGGATCGAGTTGCAAGCCCGTCACCTCGATGACGTCGTCGGCCAGCTGGGGCGTGCGCCGACGCATCACGGCCTTGATGCGAGCCATTAATTCGCGTCCCGAGTAAGGTTTGGTCAGGTAATCGTCTGCACCTCCCTCCAGGGCCGCCACCTTGTCCTGCTCCTCGCCGCGCGAACTGATGAGCACAATCGAAATATCCTTGGTGCGTCGGTCGCTGCGAAGGCGACGTGCAAACGGCAATCCGGGTATTCCAGGCAGAATCCAGTTGAGTACGACCAGATCGGGGCGGATCTGGCGCATCAACACCTCTGCCTGAGGAATGTCGCCTGCGCAGTGCACCTTGTATCCGGCATTTTGAAGATTTACGGCAAGCTGCTGCCGAGCCGGTTCTTCATCTTCGATTACTAGGACGGAGCCTTCCATGTGTTCACCCGTTGATTGGCCAATTTCCGCTAACGCGGGCCAGAAAATCTGTGTTGTGCTGCCACCTCGTGGCGTCCAGCCGGCCGTTTAGCCGGCATTGGTCGTCACGCACGCACTTTGCTCCGTCACTGATAATCCATCTGTTCGATTTTGCACACAGCGCGGTCGACTTTTGTCTGTTTGCGCACAAAGCAAGGGGGCGCTGCCTCCCAGGCCGCGGAAGCGCTAGGCCGCAGGCAACGGGATCGAGAGCGACACACGTGTTCCCTGGCCCGGCGATCCATGGAAACTGACCTCTCCGCCAAAAAGCTGTGCGCGCTCGCGCATTCCCAGCAGTCCGAGCGATGAGGCTGCATGAACCACGTCATCAGGCATCCCGACGCCATCGTCCGTGACGTTAAGCGTAAGGCGGTCGCGAGTAATGTTGAGCTGCACCCCGACGCTGGTGGCTTTGGCGTGGCGCGCAATGTTGGTCAGAATCTCCTGGTAGATGCGGAATACGGCTGTGGCCAACTCACCGGGCAATTGAGGTTGCTGCGGGGGCAATTCCACCCGGCAACGAATGCCCATGCGTTTCTGGAATTCCTTGGTCTGCCAGCCGATAGCGGCCACCAATCCCATATCGTCGAGGATTTCGGGGCGCATGCCGGTCGAGATCCTGCGCACGACCTGCACGGTCGAATCAATGAGTTGGCGCATGGTCTCGGTTCTCGCCAGTAAAGCCTCCTGGCTGCTGTCGAGCTGCTTGGCCAGCCACATCACATCCATCTTCAGACCGGTCAGGACCTGACCAAGCTCGTCATGGATCTCACGCGCGATCCGCGCGCGCTCCTCTTCGCGAATCGATAACAGACGCGCGGCCAGCGCCCGCAGCTTCACTTCGGACTCTCGCAAGCGCTCTTCCGCAAGCTTGCGCTCGGCTATTTCACCGGTCAGTGCCGCATTCTTGCGATGCAGCTCCACGAAGACCGATACCTTGGAGCGGAGAACTTCCGGAACGATTGGCTTCATCAGGTAATCGACCGCGCCTACTTCGTAGCCGCGGAAAGCCGATTCCATTTCTCTGGACACGCCGGTCAAGAAGATGATGGGAATATGCCGCGAGCGCGCGCGCTCGCGGATAAAACGGGCAGTCTCGAACCCGTCCATGCCCGGCATACGCACATCGAGCACGATGACTGCAAAGTCATGCTTGAGCACCAGGCGCAACGCTTCCTGTCCGGATCGAGCCGTGACCAGGTGCTGGCCCAGCGGCTCGAGCAGTGCGCGCAACGCCAGCAGGTTCTTGGATTCGTCGTCGACGAGCAGTACGTCGGCCTTCCAATCGCCTTGCCAGATCTTCGCCGGCGCACGTTCCCCGTCCGCAGACAGCGAAGGCCCGTCTGCAACTTGATGGTTCAAGGCGTTCGCACCCGTTGGGTCATACGTTTGATCCCTGAGGACTCTAGGTAAAACGACTTAGCGATCAAGACGCCGGTCGAGATCCTCCTCATAGTGCCTGCTCTTTGCGTCCAGTCAATCCGTTAAAGACCCGTGTAGTCCATAAGCCGAACGGACAACCCGGCAGCGCGGCGGTCCAAGTATGTTCGCGGCGGAAGACTATTTCAGGAGTTGGCTGCGGATGGCCTGCAGTTCACGGCGATGTTGCGCGCTGGGTCGCGGATAAGTCAGATTCAGGGATTTGAACGTCTGCAGAATGATACGGGCGATGATCAACCGTGCATTCGCCTTGTCATCCGCCGGAACCACATACCACGGCGCTTCCCGTGTACTGGTTGCGCTCAGGCACTCCTGATAGGCGTGCATGTACTGCTTCCAGTATTTGCGCTCGTTTACATCGGCCAGGCTGAGTTTCCAGTTCTTGTCCGGCTCATCGATGCGATCGAGAAATCGGCCGCGTTGCTCCTCGCTCGAAAGGTGCAGAAAGAACTTGATGATGCGCGTGCCGTTGCGGTGCAGATGGCTTTCCAGGTCGACAATAGAGCGAAAACGATCCCGCCAGATGTCTTTGTCCTTGAGAGCCCCGTCCGGCACGCCCTGTGCTTTCAGAATCTCCGGATGCACGCGCACAACCAGCACTTCCTCGTAATAGGAGCGATTGAAAATACCGATGCGCCCGCGCTCGGGCAAGGCCCGCGTGGTGCGCCACAAAAAATCGTGATCGAGTTCCTCCGCGCTGGGATGCTTAAAACTGAATACCTGGCAGCCTTGCGGATTGATGCCCGACATCACGTGCTTGATCGCGCCGTCCTTGCCCGCGGCGTCCATCGCCTGGAAAATGACGAGCATCGCGTAACGGTTGGAGGCATAGTGCATCTGCTGCTGCTCGCTCAGTTCCGCAATTTGCTCTTCAAGCCGCGCCTTGTATTCCTTGCTGGATTTGTAGAGAGGCTTGATACGCGTCGGCCACTGGGCAAGTGTGACTTTTTTCCCGGCCGGCACGCGAAACTGACTGATAGTGTCTTTCATCCTTGTCCTTTTCCTGTAAAGAAGCGAGTGATGGCGCGCGCCGCTCATCGATGGGGCTTTTGACAACGGCCGCGGCTTACTTGCGCCGCGGTGGCGACATGCTCACCGCTCCCGCGGCCGCCGGGGCATCCGACTGCACGCGCATGGCGGGCACATAGCCCGGGCGAATCAGCAGTTCAGGCTGGAGAATCTCGTCAAGCTGGGCGGCCGTGAGCAGTTTTTTCCCCAGCACCACTTCGCGCACCGTCTTCCCTGCAACATACGCCTCGCGCGCAACCTCGCTTGCACGCTCGTAGCCGATGTGAGGATTCAGCGCTGTGACGATACTGATCGACTGATCGACCGTGAGCCGCAGATATTCACGATTGGCGGTGATGCCCGTTACGCAGCGCTCGCGCAAGATGTCGCAGGCATGCTTCAAATGCTGCAGGCTCTTGAACAGGCTGTGGGCGATCAGCGGCTCGAACGCGTTCAATTGCAGTTGTCCGGCTTCCGCAGCGAAAGTCACCGCCACGTCATTGCCGATCACCTCGAACGCCACTTGATTGACCGCTTCGGGAATCACCGGGTTGACCTTGCCCGGCATGATCGAGGAGCCTGCCTGCACC
>CBDDRM010000136.1:0-39165 GCA_965233135.1 uncultured bacterium
GCGCCCGGAGGCCGCGTTTCATCAGAACGCCGCGGCGGCCGGCCTGGTATTGGTGGTCATGACACTGTCGATGAACGCATTGGCCATTTATATCCGCTACCGTCTGAGAAAAAATATCAAGTGGTGAGAATGCATAATGCCAAAAACAACTGACGCAACAGTTCCCAAGGCCAAGTTCGCACTCAAGGCGGAGTCGCGCGAGTTGAGTTTCTACTACGGCGCTTTTCATGCCCTCAAAAGCATCAACATGCCGATTTACGACAAGAAAGTGACGGCGTTGATCGGGCCCTCCGGATGCGGCAAATCGACCTACCTAAGATGTTTCAACCGGATGCACGACCTTTATCCCGGCAACCGCTACGAGGGCGAGATCCGGCTGTATCCGGACAATACCAACCTGCTGAATCCGCATGTGGATCCCATCGAAGTGCGCATGCGCATCAGCATGGTGTTCCAGAAACCCAATCCCTTTCCGAAGTCCATCTACGAGAACGTCGCCTATGGACTGCGGGTGCGCGGAGTGCGTGGTGTCGCCACGCTCGACGAAAAAGTCGAGCAGGCCCTGCGGGGCGCGGCGCTATGGGACGAAGTCAAGGACCGGCTCGATGATCTGGCGTTCAATTTGTCCGGGGGTCAGCAGCAGCGCATGTGCATCGCGCGTGCGCTCGCAACCGAGCCCGAAATCCTTTTGTTCGATGAGCCGACTTCCGCGCTGGACCCCATCGCCACCGCCAGCATCGAAGAGCTGATCGCGGATCTCAAGCACAAGGTCACCATCCTGATCGTGACGCACAACATGCAGCAGGCGGCGCGCGTGTCAGATTTCACCGCGTATATGTACCTGGGCGAAATGATCGAGTTCGACGCGACAGACACGATATTCATCAAGCCGAAGAACAAGGCCACCGAAGACTACATTACCGGCCGCTTCGGCTGAAGACGCGCGTTGCATCCCGCGCCCCGGTGCACGCCGCGCCCGTATCTACCCCGCCCCGTCTGCCAACTTAGTAACCTGTGGGCGCGACGCGACCGACATTGACCCTTGCTCGCCCTGACGGGTAAAATTCACTGTTTTTTTCGGTGGGATGGCGCATGCGGCAGCGGCTGGTGGTGGGCAACTGGAAGATGCATGGCAGTCTTCCGGAGAATCAGGCCCTCCTCGATAAGGTTTCGGCGGCTGCGGGCGCCCTGCGCAAGGCACAAACGGGTGTCTGCGTTCCTTTTCCCTATCTGGCCCAGGCCCGCTCCACGTTAACGGGTTCCAAGCTGGCGTGGGGCGGCCAGAACGTGAGCCAACATCCCAAGGGCGCCTTCACCGGCGAGGTTTCGGCCGGAATGTTGCGCGAATTTGGCTGCCGCTACGTGATCGTCGGGCACTCCGAGCGCCGGCAGCTGTTTGGCGAGGATGATGCGACGGTTGCGTTGAAGGCTAAAGCCGTCTGTGCGCAGGGAATGGTTCCCATCATCTGTGTCGGAGAAACGCTCGTCGAACGTGAGCGGGGTGTCACGGAAGAAGTTGTCGGCCGCCAGCTCAAGGTGGTGGCTGATGCGCTCGGGGATGGATTGGCCACCTCGGTACTGGCTTATGAGCCGGTATGGGCGATCGGCACGGGTAAAACGGCAACGCCGGACCAGGCGCAAGCGGTGCATGCCTTTCTGCGAGCAGTTCTGGGCAAACGCGATCCGCGACTCGCAGCGACCCTGCAGATATTGTATGGGGGCAGTGTCAAGGCCGCGAATGCGGAGGAGTTGTTCGGCATGCCGGATGTGGACGGCGGGTTGATCGGCGGCGCAGCGTTGGTGGCCGAGGAATTTATTGCCATCTGCCATGCGGCAGATGGTTGAGTTGAAGGGATAAACGGATATATGGAAACTGCGATTCTGGTACTGCATGTGCTCACTGCGTTATGTGTGATTGGGCTGGTATTGCTTCAGCACGGCAAAGGCGCGGATATGGGCGCGGCCTTTGGCAGCGGTTCTGCCGGAAGTCTGTTCGGGTCCAGTGGTTCGGCCAACTTTTTGAGCAGGACGACGGGTTTGCTGGCGGCCGTGTTTTTTCTGACGAGCCTGGGGCTGACCTATCTCTCGAGCCACAAGGGGCGCCCGGAAGGTGTGATGTCCACGCACGAGGAAGCTCCGGTCGAGCCGGCGAAGAGCGTGCCGGTTACCCCGACGCCCACCCTTCCGGCATCGGGGAGTGACTCGAAAGCAAACGAAATACCCAAATAAGGGGCGCGCAGGCACAGTTGTGGGGCGCAATACCCTCGATCTTGCAGCAATGACCTCGCGCTTGAGCGACGCTTGAATAATATGCCGACGTGGTGAAATTGGTAGACACGCCATCTTGAGGGGGTGGTGGGGAAACCCGTGGGAGTTCGAGTCTCCCCGTCGGCACCAGGAACTCGGCAACGGCAGACGGCCAGCGTTTCTGACAGGTATGTAATGCGCGCCCGCGCATCTCGCGTCGGCGAAATTGCACAATCTGACGAACGGCTGTCTGCTCTGCTAATCGAGGGATGAGAGCGGGCAATGCTTGAGCAGTACTTTCCGGTTTTGCTTTTCATTTTCGTCGGCCTGGCCGTCGGCGTGGCGTTGCCATTGGCCGGAGGTACCTTTAGCCGGCTGCTGGGCGTGCACCGGCCCGATACGGAAAAGCTTTCGCCATATGAGTGCGGCTTCGAAGCTTTCGAGGATGCACGCATGAAATTCGATGTGCGTTACTACCTGGTCGCGATCTTGTTCATCTTGTTCGACCTGGAGATCGCCTTTCTTTTCCCCTGGGCCGTCGTGCTGCGCGAAATAGGAACATACGGGTTTGTGGCAATGCTGGTCTTCCTCGCGATCCTCGTGGTGGGCTTTGTCTACGAGTGGAAGAAAGGCGCGCTGGAATGGGAGTGAGCATGTCCGCACAGGCATGCCGGCCCGCCGCCCCCGGAGTGTGGCTGTTGCGTGGCCAGCAACCAGGGCCCGATCATTTCGCGTGCGCGGGACGGGTCACGTGTTTGGAGGGCTCTGATTCATGAGTATCGAAGGGGTGGCGGAAAAAGGCTTTGTTACCACCACGCTCGACAACGTCATCAACTGGACTCGCACCGGCTCGATGTGGCCCATGACGTTCGGGCTGGCTTGTTGCGCGGTGGAGATGATGCACGCCGGCGCGGCACGCTATGACCTCGACCGCTTTGGCGTGGTGTTCCGGCCGAGTCCCCGCCAGTCGGACGTGATGATCGTGGCGGGGACGCTATGCAACAAGATGGCGCCGGCGCTGCGCAAAGTGTATGACCAGATGTCCGAGCCGCGATGGGTCATCTCGATGGGCTCCTGTGCAAATGGCGGCGGCTATTACCACTACTCGTATTCGGTCGTAAGAGGCTGCGATCGCATCGTGCCGGTCGATGTTTATGTGCCCGGCTGCCCACCGACGGCCGAGGCGCTGCTCTACGGCGTGATCCAGCTGCAGAACAAGATCCGCCGAACCAATACCATTGCCCGTTGAACCCGCAACCATGACCAGCATCGCGGCGCTCGCCGAAAGCCTGAAAGTCGCTCTTGGCGACACCATCGCCAGCCTCGCCGATGCCGGGGGCGAACTGACACTGGTGGTCGACGCCCCTGAATTGCTGCGCGTGGCCGGCGATTTGCGTGACCGCCCGGAACTCAAATTCGAGCAGTTGATCGACGTTTGCGGCGTGGATTACCTCAGCTATGGCAACGGGCGCTATGAAGGTGCGCGCTATGCCGTGGTTTACCATTTGCTCTCGGTTTCTTACAACCGCCGGCTGCGATTGAAGGTATTCGCTGCCGACGACGAATTTCCGGTCATCGATTCAGTGGTGGGTATCTGGCCCTCCGCGAACTGGTTCGAGCGGGAAGCATTCGATCTGTTCGGCATCATGTTTCCGGGACATCCGGACTTGCGCCGCATTCTTACCGATTATGGCTTTATCGGTCACCCTTTCCGCAAGGACTTTCCGTTATCGGGATTTGTCGAAGTACGCTACGACCCGGACCAGAAGCGCGTGATATATCAACCTGTCAGTATCGAGCCGCGCGAGACAGTGCCGCGCGTGGTGCGAGAAGCGCATTACGGCGATGTGCAATAGGGCCGCGCGTTTATACATGCGTAATCGCAGGATGCAGCTTGTCGGCGCCAGGATGCGACGTCATGGCTGAGATCCGCAACTACACCATGAACTTCGGGCCCCAGCATCCCGCTGCCCACGGTGTGCTGCGGCTCGTGCTGGAGCTCGACGGCGAAGTGATACAGCGAGCCGATCCGCATATCGGCCTTTTGCACCGTGCCACGGAAAAACTGGCCGAGCATAAGACCTACCTGCAGTCGGTGCCCTACATGGACCGGCTCGATTACGTCTCGATGATGTGCAATGAACACGCCTATGTCATGGCCATCGAGAAGCTGCTGAGGATCGAAGTGCCGCTGCGGGCCCAGTACATCCGGGTCATGTTCGACGAAGTCACGCGCATTCTGAACCATCTGTTGTGGCTGGGCGCGCATGCCCTGGACATTGGCGCCATGACGGTTTTTCTGTATTGCTTTCGCGAGCGCGAAGACCTCATGGACTGCTACGAAGCGGTGTCGGGAGCGCGTCTGCATGCGGCTTATTACCGTCCAGGCGGCGTGTATCGCGATCTGCCTGAGACGATGCCGCAGTATCTGGCTTCGAAGATCCACAACGAGCAGGACGTGCGCCGCATGAATGACAACCGTCGCGGTTCGCTGCTCGATTTCATCGAGGACTTTACCAGGCGTTTTCCGCGTTACATCGATGAATATGAGACGTTGCTTACCGACAACCGGATCTGGAAGCAACGCACCGTGGGTATCGGCGTGGTGTCGCCGGAGCGCGCGCTGGCGCTCGGGTTCACCGGCCCGATGCTGCGCGGATCCGGCGTCGAATGGGACCTTCGCAAAAAACAGTGCTATGAAGTTTACGACCGCCTGCAATTCGATATCCCCGTCGGCGTCAATGGCGACTGTTACGACCGTTATCTGGTGCGTATCGAAGAGATGCGCCAGTCCAATAATCTGGTCAAGCAGTGCATCGATTGGCTGCGAGCGCATCCCGGGCCGGTCATCATCGACGATCACAAAATCGCGCCTCCGTCGCGCGTTGACATGAAGACCAACATGGAAGAGCTCATTCACCACTTCAAGCTCTTCACGGAAGGCATGCACGTGCCGGAAGGCGAAACCTACGCCGCGGTCGAGGCACCCAAGGGAGAGTTCGGCATTTACTTGATTTCCGATGGAGCCAACAAGCCCTATCGCCTGAAGATCCGGGCTCCCGGATTCGCGCATCTTTCCGCGCTGGACGAGATGGCGCGCGGCCATATGATCGCGGATGTCGTTGCCATAATCGGCACCCAGGACATCGTGTTCGGCGAGGTGGACCGGTGAACGCCCCGATGGTGCTTTCACCCGAAGCGCTGGCGCGCATCGACAAGGCGCTTGCCAAATACCCGGCAGACCAGCGCCAGTCCGCCGTCATGGCGGCCCTGACTATCGCGCAGAGCGAAAAAGGGTGGCTGTCTTCGGAGACCATGGATTTCATTGCGCAGTATCTGCGCATGCCGCCCATTGCCGTGTACGAGGCCGCGAGCTTCTACGGCATGTACGACCTGCACCCGGTAGGGCGTCACAAAATCACGATATGCACCAACCTGCCGTGCGCGCTGTCGGGCGCGTCGCAAGCCGCGCAACAGCTGAAGAACAAACTCGGCATCGGGTTCAATGAGACAACGCCAGACGGATTGTTCACGCTCAAAGAGGGCGAATGCCTGGGGGCGTGTGGCGATGCGCCGGTGTGTCTGCATAACGACAAGACAATGGTGTCTTTCCTGACGCCCGACAAGCTCGATGCCTGGATCGAGGAGTTGCGCAAATGAACGCGCCGTTGCCGCCGTTTGCGCCGGATGTCTATGGACCCGATGCGGTGATCCTGAAGGGCTTGACCGGACTTAACTGGCGCTTGAAGGACTACGAAAGCCGCGGTGGTTACCAGGCACTGCGCAAAATCATCGACGAGAAGATCTCGCCGGAACAGATCATTGCGGAACTCAAAAAATCCGCATTGCGCGGCCGGGGCGGCGCGGGTTTCCCGACGGGTCTCAAATGGAGTTTCATGCCGCGCGCGTTTCCCGGGCAGAAGTATCTCGTGTGCAATTCCGACGAGGGAGAGCCCGGCACTTTCAAGGATCGCGATATCCTGCGCTACAACCCGCATATCGTCATCGAGGGCATGGCGATCGCTGCGTATGCGATGGGCATCACCGTGGGATACAACTACATCCACGGCGAGATCTGGGACGTCTACGAGCGCTTCGAGGAAGCGCTGGAAGAAGCGCGCAGCGCGGGCCTGCTCGGCCCGAGTATCCTCGGATCGGCCTTCAGCTTCGAACTGCACGCGCACCACGGCTGGGGGGCCTATATCTGCGGCGAGGAAACTGCGCTGCTCGAATCGCTGGAAGGCAAAAAAGGCCAACCTCGTTTCAAGCCGCCGTTTCCGGCCAGTTACGGGCTGTACGGCAAACCCACCACGATCAATAACACCGAAACGTTTGCGGCCGTGCCATGGATCATCACCCATGGGGGTGAAGCGTTCCTGAATCTGGGCCGGCCCAATAATGGCGGCACGAAAGTATTCTCCGTTTCCGGTCATGTGGCCCGACCGGGTAACTACGAGGTGAGGCTCGGCACGCCATTTGCAAAACTGCTGGAGATGGCTGGCGGCATGCGCGAGGGGCGCGCGCTCAAGGCAGTGATTCCCGGCGGTTCTTCCATGCCCGTATTACCGGCCAAGATCATGCTGGCAACCGACATGGACTACGACTCGATCGCCAAGGCCGGTTCGATGCTTGGGTCCGGCGCAGTCATCGTGATGGACGAAACGACCTGCATGGTTCGCGCACTGCAGAGGCTTTCCTATTTTTATTTCGAGGAATCCTGCGGCCAGTGCACGCCCTGTCGCGAGGGCACCGGCTGGCTATACCGCATGGTTCATCGTATCGAGCACGGGCAGGGACGCACCGAAGAGCTCGACAAGCTCATTTCGGTCGCGGATAACATCGCCGGCCGGACGATCTGCGCGCTCGGTGACGCAGCCGCGCTTCCGGTCAAGAGTTTCATCAAGCATTTCCGCGACGAGTTCCAGTACCACATTGACCACGGCAAGTGTCTGACCCACGCAAACCACTGATTCCCAGCACATGGCGAAGCTAGAAATCGACGGCCGACCGGTGGAGATTCCGGATAACAGCACGATCATGGATGCGGCGAACAAGCTCGGCATCTACGTGCCGCACTTTTGTTACCACCGCAAACTCTCGATCGCCGCGAACTGCCGGATGTGCCTGGTGCAGGTGGAAAAGGCGCCCAAGCCCTTGCCGGCCTGTGCGACGCCAGCTACCGAGGGCATGAAAGTCCACACGCACTCTGCGGCGGCCATCGATGCGCAGAAGGGGGTGATGGAGTTCCTGCTGATCAATCACCCGCTGGACTGCCCGATCTGTGACCAGGGCGGGGAATGCCAGCTGCAGGATCTCGCTGTTGGTTACGGCGCGTCCAATTCGCGTTACGACGAACCCAAGCGCGTGGTCAGGACCAAGGAACTTGGACCGCTGGTATCGGCCGAGGAAATGACGCGCTGCATTCATTGCACGCGCTGTGTCCGCTTCGGCCAGGAGATCGCCGGACTCATGGAGCTTGGCATGGCGGGGCGCGGCGAGCATGCCGAAATCATGCCCTTCGTTGCGCGCACGGTCGACTCGGAATTGTCAGGCAATATGATCGATGTGTGTCCGGTCGGAGCGTTGACCTCGAAACCATTCCGATACAGTGCGCGCACCTGGGAGCTGGCGCGCCGCAGATCGATTGCGCCACATGATGCGCTGGGATCCAATGTCGTCGTGCAGGTCAAGGGCGATCGCGTCATGCGCGTCGTGCCGCTGGAAAACGAGGATATCAACGAGTGCTGGCTGTCGGACCGTGACCGGTTCTCGTATGAAGCGCTGAACGCTGCCGACCGGCTGACCTCGCCGATGCTCAAACGAAACGGTGCCTGGGAAGAGGTCGACTGGAGTACGGCCCTCGAATTCGTTTCCAGCGAACTCGCGCGCGTGCGCTCGACCCATGGGGCGGACGCGCTCGGAGCACTCGCGACGCCGCAGGCGACGCTCGAGGAGCTCTTTCTGCTGGGAAAGCTCGTGCGTGGCTTGGGCGCGAGCAATGTCGATTTCCGCCTGCGACAAGCAGATTTCTCCCTCGACGGACAGTTGCGAGGTGCGCCCTGGTTGGGCATGAGAGTCTCCGAGATCGCCGGGCTCGATCGCATCCTCCTGGTAGGATCGACCTTGCGCAAGGAGCAGCCCTTGCTCGCGCACCGGCTGCGCCTCGCGGTACGGAGGGGCGCACAGTGCAACCTCATTAATCCTGTGGACGATGATCTGCTGATGCGTGTCGCCAACAAGGCGATCGTGGCGCCGTCCATGATGCCCGGGACGCTTGCGCAGATCGTCAAAGCGGCGGCGCAAATCAAATCCATCGCGGTGCCCGCGGGCGCTGCCCACGCAAGGGTGGACGACGCAGCGCGCAATATGGCGCAAAACTTGATCGACGGTCAGAATCGCGCGATCCTGCTCGGCAACTTGGCCAATCACCATTCGCAAGCCGGCGAACTGCATCGGCTCTCGCAAGAACTTGCGCGCATCATCGACGCCCGCGTCGGCTTGTTCGGCGATGGGGCAAACAGCGTTGGCGGCTATCTGGCTGGTGCACTTCCCGATGGCGGCAAGCGTGGCCTGAACTGCGCGCAGATGCTTGCGCGGCCGCGCAAGGCGTATCTCCTGCTGCACGCGGAGATCGAATTCGACACCGCGGATCCGCGCACCGCGCTTGCCGCCATGCAATCCGCCGAGCTGGTGGTCGCAATGTCGCCGTTCAAGCACGCAATGCAGTTCGCCCAGGTACTGTTGCCGATCGCGCCCTTCACGGAAACCGCCGGCAGTTTCGTCAACATGGAAGGCCGTTTGCAGAGCTTTCAAGGTGTCGTCAGACCGCTGGCCGCGACTCGGCCGGCCTGGAAAGTCCTGCGCGTACTGGCCAATCTGCTCGATGTGCCGGGCTTCGAATATGACAACGTCGAGGCCGTTCGCACCGATTGCCTGGCGCCGATAGGAGAAATCGGCGCGCGCCTCAGCAATACGGTGGAGGGCGCGTCCACGCCGGCAGGCGAAACAAGCGCTTCGCGCGCCCAATCCGTTTACGAGCGTATTGGTGAAGTGCCTATTTACCATGTCGATGGGATCGTGCGGCGCGCCGAGTCCCTGCAACTCACCCGCGATGCCCGGAAGGCGCGCGTGGTGTCGCTGCCTGGAGGGCTCGCGGAAAAACTGGGCCTGTACGCCGATGATCAGGTCCGCGTGCTGCAACAGGGCGGGCAGGCCGTGTTGCCCTTCGAGCGTGACGACGGGCTGCCGCCCAACTGCGCTCGCATCCCTGGCGCCACGCCCGAGGCCAGTGAACTCGGCCCATTGTTCGGCGAAATCGAACTCGAGCGCGTCGCGGCGCAGCAGAAGGTCCGCGCATGAATCTCGCCTTTCTCGAGAACATGATCGGCGTCGAGGCCGTCGGCGTCCTCTGGACCCTGGCGAAGATCCTCGCCATTACCGTGCCGATCATCCTCTCGGTCGCATACCTGACGCTGGCCGAGCGCAAGGTCATTGGATACATGCAGGCCCGTATAGGACCCAATCGGGTGGGCTACAAGGGTCTGTTGCAACCGTTCGCCGACGTGCTGAAGCTGTTATTGAAGGAGATCATCATTCCGACCGGGGCCAACCGGTTCCTGTTCATCCTGGCCCCTGTGCTATCGATCATGCCCGCGCTGGCAGCATGGGCCGTGGTGCCGTTTACCCCCGATCTCGTGCTGGCGAATGTGGATGCCGGGCTTCTGTACGTACTGGCAATCACCTCGATGGGCGTCTACGGCGTCATAGTCGCGGGATGGGCATCGAATTCCAAGTACGCGTTCATCGGCGGGATGCGTTCCGCGGCGCAAATCGTTTCCTACGAAATTGCGATGGGGTTTGCGCTGGTGTGCGTACTCATGCTGTCGGGCAGCCTGAATCTGTCCACGATCGTGATGGAGCAAAGCACTGCGTGGGGCGCGCTGGGCTGGAACCTGATTCCTCTACTGCCCATGTTCCTGGTGTACTTCATTGCGGGTGTCGCGGAAACCAACCGCGCGCCCTTCGACGTTGCCGAAGGAGAGTCGGAAATCGTGGCCGGCTTCCACGTGGAATACTCCGGCACCGCTTTTGCCGTGTTTTTTCTCGCCGAGTACGCGAACATGATCCTGGTCTCGGTGCTGGCAACGCTCATGTTTCTCGGCGGCTGGCTTTCCCCGCTGCCAAGCGCTTTCGCAGACGCAGTGGGGCTGCCGTGGCTGGCCGCAAGCGGCCTGCCCTGGCTGCTGCTGAAGATGGCATTCATGCTGTTTTGTTTTCTCTGGTTCCGCGCGACGTTTCCACGATACCGATACGATCAGATCATGCGGCTTGGATGGAAAGTGTTCATTCCGCTGACGATCGTCTGGCTGGTGTTGATCGGCGGGCTGATGCAAACCGCGTGGTGGCCATGGTGAGCGACGTTCAATCGCAGCGGGATCGCAGATGATAGAGCGCCTGCGGGAATTCTTTCGCACCTTCCTGCTTTTTGAGCTTTTCAAAGGCATGGCGCTGACCGGCCGATATTTCTTCGCGCGCAAAATCACGGTGCAGTTCCCCGAAGAAAAAACGCCGCAGTCGGGCCGTTTCCGCGGACTGCATGCGTTGCGACGCTATCCGAACGGAGAAGAGCGCTGCATCGCCTGCAAGCTTTGCGAGGCCGTATGCCCGGCGCTGGCCATTACCATCGAGTCGGAACAGCGCGCCGATGGCACGCGCCGTACCACGCGCTACGATATCGATCTGACAAAATGCATTTTCTGCGGGTTTTGCGAGGAATCCTGTCCCGTGGACTCTATCGTCGAGACCCGCATTCTCGAATATCACGGCGAGAAACGCGGGGATCTGCTGTACACCAAGGAAATGCTGCTGGCGATCGGCGATCGTTACGAGGAGCAGATTGCGCAGGATCGCGCGGAGGACGCGAGCTACCGGTAGCAATGCGTGAGCCGTGAACAGTGGGTGGTGGCAGCGGCGCGTTGGCCGGTCACCGGGTACTGTTGACTGATTACGAATAACAACATGGATTTCAGGGCGGTCACCTTCTATTTTTTTGCCGCGGTCTTGGTATTGGCCGCGCTGCGCGTCATCACGGCCCGCAACCCCGTGCATTCGGCGTTATTCCTGGTCTTGGCCTTCGTGACTGCGGCAGGTCTGTGGATGCTGCTTGAGGCAGAGTTCCTCGCCATCGCGCTGGTACTGGTGTACGTCGGCGCCGTCATGGTGCTGTTCTTGTTCGTTGTCATGATGCTCGACATCAACTTGGATCGGCTGCGCGAGGGTTACTGGGACTACCTTGTGCCGGCCCTGATCGTGGCAGGTGTCATGGTTGCGGAAATGGCGCTCGTGCTTGGCGGGCGTTATTTCGATCTCGAGGGCATGCCTCAGCCCGCCGCAAAGACGGCTGGTTACAGCAATACGCAGGAGCTGGGCCGGCTCGTTTATACCGACTATGTGTATCCGTTCGAGATCGCGGCCGTCATTCTGCTGGTAGCGATCGTGGCAGCCATCGCATTGACCCTGCGCTCTCGCAAGGACACCAAGTACATCGATCCGGCGACGCAGATCAAGGTGCGCCGGGCCGACCGGGTGCGCCTGGTCTCCATGCCGGCGGAGAAATCCAGACGGGAAGACACCTGATGATTTCTCTTTCGCATTATCTGATACTCGGCGCCATCCTGTTTGCCATAAGCGTGATCGGCATATTTCTGAACCGCAAGAACGTGATCATCCTGCTCATGGCCATCGAACTGATGTTGCTGGCGGTGAACATGAATTTCATCGTGTTCTCGCATTTCCTCGAGGATATTGCCGGACAGATATTTGTTTTCTTCATTCTCACGGTCGCCGCCGCCGAATCCGCAATAGGCCTGGCGATTCTGGTGGTGCTGTTCCGCAACGTGCGCTCGATCAACGTGGATGATCTGGACAAGTTGAAAGGGTGAGACGTGAGGCTTGATCCAGGCGGGCAGACGCGAGACCTACTACGACAACGGCACAGGCCCGGAATGCCAGCCCGCGTCGTTTCTGAGACCCGGGTTCCGTGCGAGCGCAGATGAGCCTTCTTTACCTGATCGTTGCATTAGCCCCGCTTGCCGGCGCCCTGGTCGCGGGATTGCTGGGTTGGCTCATAGGCCGGCGCGCGGCGCATCTGGTCACCATCGCCGGTATGGTTGTCTCACTGGCGGCCTCGCTGCTGGTGTTCCGCGATGTTCTCGCAGGGCACTCCTTCAACGGGCCGGTCTACACGTGGATCGCCAGCGGCGACGTCGTTCTGCAGGTCGGCTTCCTGATCGACAAGCTTTCCGCCACCATGATGCTGGTCGTGACCTTTGTTTCCTTGATGGTGCATATCTACACCATCGGCTACATGGCCGATGATCCCGGGTACCAGCGCTTCTTCAGCTATATCTCGCTGTTCACGTTCTCGATGCTGATGCTGGTCATGAGCAATAACTTCCTGCAGCTTTTCTTCGGCTGGGAGGCAGTGGGGCTGGTCTCTTATCTGCTCATCGGATTCTGGTATACGCGGCCGAGCGCGGTCTACGCCAATCTCAAGGCGTTCATGGTCAACCGGGTCGGCGACCTCGGGTTCCTGCTGGGCATAGCGCTGGTTCTGGTTTATTTCGGTACGCTCGATTACGCAAGCGTCTTTGACAAGGCCCCTGGCCTGGCCAGTGAAACCGTGGACGTGGGGATCGCCGAATGGCCGCTGATCACCATGATCTGCATCCTGTTGTTCATTGGCGCAATGGGAAAATCGGCGCAGTTTCCGCTGCATGTGTGGCTGCCCGACTCGATGGAAGGCCCGACGCCGATTTCGGCCCTTATTCATGCGGCGACCATGGTCACGGCCGGCATCTTCATGGTTGCCCGCATGTCGCCTCTGTTCGAGATGTCGGAGGCAGCTCTGTCGTTTGTCATGGTGATCGGCGCGATTACGGCCCTTTTCATGGCACTGGTGGCGATCGTGCAGAACGATATCAAGCGCGTGATCGCCTATTCCACGCTTTCGCAGCTCGGCTACATGACAGTCGCGCTGGGCGCTTCGGCCTACGCCGCCGGCATGTTCCACCTGGTCACGCACGCCTTTTTCAAGGCGCTGCTTTTTCTCGGCGCAGGATCGGTCATCATCGCCATGCATCACGAACAAGACATGCGCCGAATGGGTGGGCTGCGCAAGTACATGCCCGTTACCTACGCGACGATGATGATCGGCGCGCTGGCCAGCGCCGGAGTGCCCGGGTTGTCCGGCTTCTTTTCAAAGGACGCCATTATTGAAAGCGTTCGGCTGTCGCATTTGCCTGGCAGCGGGTTTGCGTATTTTTGCGTCCTGTCGTGCGTATTCGTGACCGCCTTTTACACTTTCCGACTGATGTTCCTGACGTTTCACGGTGCCGAGCGGTTTTCCGCACAGGCCGATGCGCACGGCGCCCATGGCGACACGCACGCGGGTGCCGCGCCGCAAGAATCCCCCGGCGTAGTGACATGGCCGTTGATGGCGTTGGCGATTCCGGCGATCGGCGTGGGATGGTGGATAGGACCGGTCCTGTTCGGGGACTACTTCGGCGATTCCATTGCAGTGCTCCCGTCACATGACGTGCTGAGGGAAATGGGCAGGGAGTTCCACGGTGTCACGGCGATGATGCTCCATGCGCTGGGCACAGGGCCATTCTGGCTTTCGCTGGGCGGGATAGCCTTGGCGGCCCTGTTGTACCTGCGCCGCACCGACCTGCCGGCCAGGCTGCGCGACGCCTTCGGGCCGGTGTATACGCTGCTCGATAACAAATATTATTTCGACCGATTCAACGACTGGTTCTTCGCCGGAGGCGCGCGCCTGGTCGGTCGCGGCTTGTGGAAAGGCGGAGACGTTGCCGTAATCGACGGCGTGTTTGTCAACGGTTCGGCGCGCTTGGTCGGCTGGCTTGCGACGATCGCGCGCAAGTGGCAATCCGGCCTGATTTACCACTATGCCTTTACGATGATCATCGGCGTGTTCGTGCTGCTCACGCTCTGGTTCGCGACCAGCTGATATGCCCGCCCTCGCGCCGCTCAGCACCGTCATCTGGTTGCCCATTCTGGCCGGCATCGCCGTGCTGTTTACCGGTTCTGACCGTCATGCTGGCTACGCGCGCTGGCTGGCGCTGGCCGGCGCGGTTGCCGGTTTTGCCGTCGCGCTGCCGTTGTATTTCGATTTCGATTCGGCCGCGCATGGCATGCAGTTCGTCGAATCGGTGCCGTGGATAGAGTCCTACAACATCAACTATCACCTCGGCATCGACGGCATCTCCTTGTTGCTGATTCTGATGAATACGTTCACCACGGTCCTCGTGGTACTCGCAGGCTGGAGGGTCATCGACAGCCGCGTGGCGCAGTACATGGCGGCTTTGCTGACGCTGTCTGGCATGATGAACGGCGTGTTCTGCGCGATGGACGCAGCACTTTTCTACGTTTTCTTCGAGGCGACCCTGATCCCGATGTTCATTATCATCGGCGTCTGGGGCGGACCCAATCGGGTGTACGCCGCGGTCAAGTTCTTTCTTTATACACTGCTCGGCTCTTTGCTCACGCTGATCGCATTCGTATATCTGTATACCGTAGCGGATGCCAGTTTTTCGTTGTCCGACTACTATCAGTTGCCGATCCCGCTTTCCGCGCAGATCCTGTTGTTCATTGCTTTCTTTGCGGCGTTCGCCGTAAAGGTTCCGATGTTCCCGGTCCACACATGGTTGCCGGACGCCCACGTCGAGGCGCCCACCGGGGGATCGGTGGTGCTCGCGGCGGTAATGCTGAAACTCGGCGCATACGGGTTCATCCGATTGTCCCTGCCGATCCTTCCGGACGCGAGCCACGTGATGGCGCCAGTCGTCATTGCCCTGTCCCTGATCGCGGTGGTTTATATCGGCCTGGTGGCGTTGGTGCAGACGGACATGAAAAAACTGATCGCCTATTCGTCGATCTCGCACATGGGTTTCGTCACGCTGGGCATCTTTCTGTTCAATACGCTTGGCATGGAAGGCGCCGTAATCCAGATGGTCTCTCATGGTTTCGTCTCGGGCGCGCTGTTCCTGTGCGTCGGCGTGCTCTACGACCGCATGCATTCGCGCCTGATCGCGGACTATGGCGGCGTCGCGAACAAGATGCCGGTGTTCGCGGCCTTCTTCATGTTGTTCGCCATGGCCAACGCCGGCTTGCCCGGCACCAGCGGTTTCGTCGGCGAGTTTCTGGTGATCATGGCCGCCATGGATGTGAGCTTCTGGTACGCCTTTGCAGCTGCAACGACGTTGCTCTTCGGCGCCGCCTACACGCTATGGATGTACAAGCGAGTCGTGTTCGGCCCGGTCGCCAATGGCCAGGTCGGAGCGTTGACGGATATTGGCTGGCGCGAAGGCGCAGTACTCGCACTGGTGGCAGTGGCGGTCTTGGGGATGGGGCTGTACCCGCAGGCGTTCGCCGGGGTGCTGCACACCTCGGTGGCTGACCTGCTGGTCCTGGCGACGAAAAGCAAACTGTGAACATGGAATACGAGACTCCCGATTTTCTGCTGGCGGCACCCGAGATCTTCATGCTTGCCATGGTTTCGGCGATTCTCATCATCGATCTGTTCCTGTCGGACGCACGGCGCATCTGGACCTACGGCCTGACGCAGGCAACGCTCCTTGCCACCGCCGGTTTTATTCTGGTAGCCGGCGGCGAAGATGTGGCATATACCTTCAACGGCATGTTCGTGGGGGATCCGATGTCGGATGTCCTCAAAATCGCCTGCTGTCTCGCGGTCGCCGCGATGCTCGCCTATTCGCGCGCGTACGCGTCCTTCCGCGGGATCTATCGCGGCGAGTTTTTCGTGCTGTCGCTGTTTTCCACGCTGGGCATGATGATCATGATTTCGGCGAATCATTTTCTGGTGCTCTACCTGGGGCTGGAGTTGATGTCGCTGTCGCTCTACGCCATGGTGGCGCTTCCCCGCGATTCCGCGATCAGCACGGAAGCGGCAATGAAGTACTTCGTGTTGGGCGCCTTGTCTTCCGGCATGCTGCTCTATGGCATGTCGATGATCTACGGCGCGACCGGGTCGCTCGAAGTCACCGAGGTGGCGCAGCGCATCGCCGACGGCGACGCCGTGCCCGCTATTCTCGTCTTCGGTCTGGTGTTCGCGGTGGCGGGCATTGCCTTCAAGCTCGGTGCGGTGCCATTCCACATGTGGGTGCCCGATGTCTATCATGGCGCGCCTACTGCGGTAACGTTGCTGATCGGCACTGCGCCCAAACTGGCTGCTTTCGCCTTCGTCATGCGCCTGCTGGTGCAGGCGCTGGGGGCGCCCCAGTTACTGATCGAGTGGCAACAGATGCTGGTGTTGCTGGCCGTGGCCTCCCTTGCCATCGGCAACATCACCGCCATCGCGCAAACGAACTTGAAACGCATGCTCGCTTACTCCGCGATTTCGCACGTGGGTTTCCTGCTGCTGGGCATTCTGAGCGGTTCGATAGAAGGGTTTGGGGCGGCGATGTTCTATACCATCGTCTATGTGCTAATGGGTCTGGGCACTTTCGGCATGATACTGCTGTTGTCTCGCGAGAATTTCGAGGCAGACAATCTCGAAGATTTCAAGGGCCTGAACCAGCGTAATCCGTGGTATGCGTTCGTCATGTTGTTGCTGATGTTTTCCATGACAGGGATTCCGCCAACCGTGGGTTTCTGGGCGAAACTCTTCGTACTGCAAGCGGCTCTGGCGACCGGCTACGGGTGGCTGGCCGTGGTTGCGGTGCTGTTTTCGCTGATCGGCGCCTTCTATTATCTGCGGGTGGTGAAACTGATGTACTTCGACGCGCCAACCGATACGCACCCCTTGCGTGCGCATGCCGATGTTCGGGCATTGATGTCCGTCAATGGCCTGGCGGTGCTTGGCCTCGGCCTCATGCCCGGCGTTCTGCTCGCCGTATGCCAACGCGCGATCCAGCTTTCCCTGTGAGTTCCGACTTCACCGAAAAGAAAATCAGTTCGCGGGCAGCGTATCGCGGCCGGTTGCTCAAGGTCAATGAAGATGAAGTGCGACTGCCTGACGGAAGCACGGCGCTGCGCGAATATATTCTGCATCCCGGCGCTGCGATCATCCTCCCCTTGTTCGAAGATGGCTCGGTATTGCTCGAGCGCCAGTTCCGTTATCCGCTTGGACAGCATTTTTACGAGTTGCCGGCAGGCAAGCTCGAGGCCGGAGAGCCGCCGATTGAAACGGCCAAACGAGAACTGCTGGAGGAAACCGGTTACACGGCTGGAGAATGGCGCGAACTCGCGCGGGTCCATCCTTGTATCGGCTATTCGAACGAACAGATTGATTTTTTCGTGGCGCGCAAGCTCGAATTCAAAGGAGCGCGCCTGGACGAAGGCGAATTTCTGGAAACGCTGCGCATACCGCTCGCGGAGGCCATCAACTGGATCCGACACGGGCGCATTTCGGATACCAAGACGATGATGGGGCTGTTCTGGGCTGAAAAGTTGCTCAGGGAAAACTGGTAGCGCTGGCGCTTCAGGCGCGCTTGCCTACTTGCAGCGGTTGCGTGAGCTGATCTGCCGCCGGGAAAGGGACCGGGCAGGCAAACAGGAACCCCTGACCATACTGGACGCCCATTTCGATCAGGATGTCCATGACGGACTGATCCTCGACCCATTCCGCGATTACCTGCTTGTTGAGGCCGCGTGCAACGTCACACAGCGCCCGCACGAACAGCCGGCTCGCGTTGTCGGCCGCCAGGTCACGCACGAAATTGCCGTCTATTTTCAGATAGTCCACTTCGAAGCGCTTGAGGAAATAGAATGAACTGAAGCCGGCCCCGAAATCATCGAGTGCAAAGCGGCAACCCATGTCTTTCATCTGCGCGATGAATTCCTGGGTGACATCGACACTCGACATCGCCGCCGTTTCCGTTATTTCGAACACCAGCTGCGAGTGATCGATGGGTGCGGCCGAAAGCATATGGTGGAAGCGACGCACCCAATGCGGATCGGAAATGCTGGTACGCGACAGATTCACGAAGAAACGCATCTTGCGGTCGCGGTATTCCGGACCCTGTAATACGTCCACCACCTTGCTTACGACACGCAAGTCGATCTCCTGTGCCATGCCCAGGGATTCGGCGACCTCGATGAACTGACCCGGCAGGACGAGACCGCCATTGCGGTCGAGCACACGCACCAAAATTTCCTGGTGCACCGGCGTGCGATTGCTCAGACGGACCACCGGTTGCGAGTAAAGGATGACACGGTTGTCATCCAGCACTTCGCGCAGTTCGCGCGCCCAATGCACGCGCTTGTGAGTGCTGCGCAGATCATCCGGGTTCTGGTCATGCAGCCGCACGCGATTGCGGCCATTGTCCTTCGCCTGGTACATGGCAATGTCGACGTTCGCCAGCAGCGTTGCTACATCGGCACCGTGAAACGGGTAAGTGGCAACGCCGATCGAACCGGTCAAGGTCGACAGACAACCCTGTCCCGGAACCGGGAATTTGTAGTGCCGCAACGAGGCCAGCGCTCGCTCGGCGACCTTTGCCGCATCGCCGCGCAGCGCATTCGGCAAATGCATGGCGAACTCGTCGCCGCCGAGGCGGAACACCTGCACGCATTCGTTCTTGACCAGGTCCTTGAGCAAGCCGCCAATGGCAATCAATAATTGATCGCCAGCGCGATGGCCGAAATTGTCGTTGATGTATTTGAAATGATCGACGTCGAGCAGTGCCACGGAGCCTTTTTCGCCCTGGATCAGCGCAGCATCCAGGACCTTCTGCAACGATACTCGGTTGGGCAACCCGGTCAGACCATCGTGGGTGGCAAGTCGCTCGATTTCCAGAGCCGCACGATGCTGTTCGGTGACATTGCGCGCCGTCCCGCGCAGTCCTACGATACGGCCCTCATCGTCGTGCGTAACGCGCGCGTTGATGCCCACCCAACGATCCGATCCGTCCGTGGAGATGAGGTGGGTCAGGTAATTCTTGACTTCACCGCTCTTGCGCAGCGCAGACAAAAAGCGGCGATTGGAAACATGCTGGGGCCGAGCTTCAAAATCGAAGAAACAGCGGCCCAGCAAGTCCTTGGGCCGCAGCGCGAACAGATCGAAACAGGCGTTATTCAGATACGTGAAGCGTCCCAGCGCATCGGTGGTCCAGATCAGATCGTGGGAAGTCTCGACCAGGTCCCGATAGCGCGATTCGCTTTCCAGCAACAACTGGATGATCCGGCGCTTTTCCTTGAGGGTCCGGCGTGCGGCAGCCAGTTGATCTTCAACCCGACCGGATTCCGGTTTACCGAGTTCCGGCTTGTCTGTGGGCGGCACGCCAGCCGAACCGGCCAGGCCATCGATGATTTCGCGCGCATACCGGCGATGGCCCCCATCGGTTCGACGCGCTACCAGCACACCCTGCGCATCCCAGCGCCGTAATTTTTGCAAAGGGATGCCTAGCCGCGCCGCGGCTTCGTGGATCGTGTACTCGGGAAGATCTTGCGCCATGTTGCGCCGGATGCTCCGCTAATGCCGGTTTCTCGGGCCGGCGATTATCGCGCGCCGGCGCATTCAGTGCAGTTGCATGCCCATGCCATTATCATCCTGGCAGCCGGCTGGGCGCAAATCGTTCTGCCGCGAGACAAGGCGCTGCATCAGCCGCAGATCACGGCTGCTCAGGCTCAGCGCCGTGTCCACCCAGATATCGACCACGCCGAGCAATTCCTCGTAGTCCAGCTTATGAACGCAGCGCCGCGTGGCGGCAATGCCCGCCAGGGCCTTGCGATTGCGGCTGCGCGACTTGATGAAATTGCCGACCTCAGCTTCGCCCCGACCCCGGTCTACGACCAGGTCGATGACGCCCATGGCCAGCATATCATCGGCGCTGTAGAGCTTGCCATTGCTGATCAGTTCTTCCGCGGCCCGCTTGCCGATCTTGCGGTCCAGGAATGAATAGGCGCCCATTCCCGGAAACATGTTGAACAGGATCTCGGGAAAACCGAACCGGGCCTGGCGCTCGGCGATGATTACATCGGACGACAGCGCCGCCTCGAAACCGCCTCCCAGACACTCTCCCTGGACCAGCGATATCGTAGTGAGCGGCAGCCCGTGGCTCTGGTAGTTCCGGTAGAGCACACTGACGCAGGCGCGGCCGTACTTGCGCAAACCGTGGTGGTCCTGATGGTCAATCAATTGCGCGAACAGCTGCAGATCGCCTCCCAGGTTGAACACGCCAGGCACCGCGGAGGCCAATACGGCGTATTCCACGGGCTTGCGGGTACCCTGGCAGTCAATCGAGCCGCCGCTATGGGTCATGAACTGGCAGTAACGCGCCAGGTCTTGAAGCAATTCCGTATTGAAGTTCGGTCGAGGGCGCGGATTCCATCGCAGCCACATGGCCTGCTGTTCTCCGTCGTACAGGGCCGACAGCTGCTGGGAGAAGAAATACTCGGTAGCGGGCGCAGCGGGCGTCCTGCCCGTCCCTGCCGATGCGGGGACAAGCAGTTCCTGAGGGACATTCATGTCCATGTTGTTCTCCTGGGCGATCTCGTTTTAGGTGTACCGCTGGAAGCCGCCGTCTTAAGTTCCCCCAAAAAGCGGTTTCCAAACGGAACTCTAGTCCAAAACGCAGCATTAAAGCAAATCTAACAGTCTGATAGGTTTGGGTTTTTAGCTTCGGACTCAATGTCTTACATTAAGTTGTCGTTGTAAGGAAACAGAATCAAGGCGGAAATCGAAATGGCAAGGGCTTGGAGCATCATTGGGGAAATGATTTAATAGCAAATTCCAAGTACTGGATTTGATATGGATTGACCGCAGCTCCCCTGCGCCAGGTCCGAATCGGGATATCCGCTCAAATGCGCTGGCTGATCCGTTTGTTGCTTCGCGTACTGCTGCGCTTGCAAGTGCTTGGCGATCTGGCGCCGTTCTGGCATGCGGATCGTCTGTTGATCGTCTCGAACCACCATTCCCGGCTGGACGCTGTCGTTCTCGGCTTGTTCCTTCCGCGCCACCCCGTCGTCATCGTTCCCAGCGATGAACCGCCTGTGTGGTATGTGCGCATGATGCTGGCGTACGTGCCCCACGAGATCCTCGATCTACATAATGCGGCGAGCATGAAGCGCGTGTTACGTTTACTGCGCGCCGGCCGTCCGGTAGTGCTGTTCCCGGAAGGCAGGCTCGTCAATAGTGGCGCGGTCATGAAGATTTACCCGGTGCCGGCCTTGGTCGCCCTTAAAAGCGGCGCCAGCGTGGTACCCGTCCATGTGGAAGGGGCGAGCCAGTGGTTCAGCCGCTCTGGCTCAACGTCAGCTTTGACCCGTTGGCTCCCCGGAGTCACGCTCCGGGTCTTGTCCGCGACCCGAATTAACGGCGGGGCGGCCGGCAGCGCGCGCCGACGCCGGGCGCATGCCACCCGCCGTCTCGGCGCGATCATGCAGGCCATGGCAGTTCAATCCCATGCGTGCAAGCCGCTGTTCGAATGTTTTCTGGATGCTGTGGCTGCCCACGGTCGCAAGACCCTGCTTATGGAGGACCACGGCCCATCTCCTTACAGTTATGGGCAAATCCTGCGCATGAGTCTGGCGTTGTCGCGATTGCTGGGCCGTCATACCACGGAGCGCGAGAATGTCGGCGTGTTGCTTCCAAACACGGTCGGCGCTGTGGCGGTGTTGATGGGACTATCGGCCGCGCGCCGCGTGCCTGCGATTTTCAATTATTCGGCCGGGCCGCTGGCGGTCGAAAGTGCCCGGGTGGCAGCGGGCGTTCGCACCGTGGTCACCTCACGCAAGTTCATCGAGCAAGCGCATCTGCAGGCACTGCTGGATGCATTGCCGGGCTGCACGCTCATCTTTGTGGAGGATTTGAAGCGCGACTTCGGCGCGCTCGACAAACTTTGGCTATTTGCCTTCGCCATGCGCTTTCCGCGCCTGGCTATCGCCAGACAGTCCACGCTCGATCCAGCCGTCGTGCTTTTTACTTCCGGCTCGGAGGATCGTCCCAAAGGCGTGGCGCTGTCGCACCGCGCCATTGTCGCCAATATTGCGCAGATTCGCGCCGTGTTCGATTTTTCCCCGGCAGACAAGGTGCTCAATCCACTGCCGCTTTATCATGCCTACAGTTTTACTGCGGGTGTCATGTTGTCGCTGCTCACGGGCACGCGCTTGATGCTGTTCATTTCTCCGCTGCGTTATCGTGCGATTCCCGAAATCGCCTACAAGCGCGACTGCACCATCCTGTTCGGCACCAGCACGTTTCTGTCTTTTTATGCCCGTCACGCCCATCCAATGGATTTCGTCCGTTTGCGCCACGTGATCTCCGGGGGCGAAAAACTTTCCGCAGAGGTGGCCAGGGTCTGGATGGAAAAATTCGGCGTGCGCATCATGGAAGGCTACGGTACGACAGAATGCGCCCCGGTTATCGCTTTGGCCACGCCGGCGTCGTTCCGGCGCGGGGCCGTGGGCAGCTTCTTGCCTGGCATTGAGCATCATATCGAGCCCATGGACGGGGTCACCAACGGAGGCGTGCTGCATGTGCGCGGCCCGAATCTCATGCTGGGCTATTACCGCTACCAGAACCCGGGCGTTATCGAGGCACCCAAGTCCTCGGTGGGCGAGGGCTGGTATGACACGGGCGATGTCGTCGATCTCGATGCCGATGGCCTGGTGTCCATTACCGGCCGCGTCCGGCGCTTCGCCAAGATTGCCGGTGAAATGGTCTCGCTGGACATGATCGAGCATGTCGCCCGGGAAGCCTCACCGGAGTTCCATCACGCGGCCGTCCTCAATGTGCAGGACTTTGGCGGCGAGACGACTGTGCTGTTCACGACCGACCAGCGGCTTACCCGCGGACGTCTGCTGGAAGCCGCCAAGGCGCTGGGCACTCACGACCTTTCGGTCGCGCGGCGCCTGGTGGCGCTGCAGAGTCTGCCGCTGCTGGGTTCCGGAAAAATCGATTACGTCGCGTTAAAAAGCCTGATCGAAGGCGATGCCGTTAAAAGGCTGCTGGCTGCGGCAATGTTGAATTCCGCGGCCACGGACGTGCAAGGCGAACCGCCTACTTCGAGTAACTAATGCGGTAGACCGCATTTGCGGTGTCGTCGGAAACCAGCAGCGCGCCATCGGGCATGACCAATACATCCACCGGCCGGCCCCAGGCGCGCTCGTTTTTCATCCACCCGGTGGCGAACTCCTCGTACTTATCCACCGTTTTACGGTCCTTTTTCAGGGTGACCATCATCACGCGATAACCGCTTTTCTGGCTGCGATTCCATGAGCCGTGTTGCGCGATAAACAGACGGTTCGCGTAGGAGGGCGGAAACATCTTTCCTGTGTAGAAGCGTAGCCCATCCGGTGCCACATGGCCGCCTTGTAGCAATGCGGGCGGCGTGAACTCGCTGCAGGCGCGCTTCGTCCCGTATTGCGGGTCCGGGGTGTCGCCCTGATGGCAATAGGGGAAGCCGAAATGCATGCCGGCCTTGGGCGCGTGATTCAATTCGCACGAAGGCAAGTCGTCGCCCATCATGTCGCGGCCGTGCTCGTTGAACCACAAGTCGCCGGTGACGGGGTCCCAGTCGAAACCCACGGTATTGCGAATGCCGCGGGCAACCACCTCGAACTGGCTGCCATCAGGTTTCAGGCGGTGCAAGGCGGCATAAATATCCGGATTCTGCTCGCAAACATTGCAGGGTGCGCCAACGGGTACGTAGAGCCAGCCGTCGGGGCTGAAAGCGACGAATTTCCAGCCATGGTGCCCGTCGCGCGGCAGCTTGTCGAAAACTATCGCTGGCTTAGGCGGATCCTGAAGGCGTGACTCGATATCATCAAGGCGCAGGATGCGGCTGATTTCGGCCACGTAGAGAGCCCCGTCGCGAAAAGCGACGCCGTTGGGTGCATTGAGTCCGGTCGCGACCGTCAGTACCTTTTCGGCTTTTCCGTCCTGATCGGCATCCACCAGCGCAAATACTTCCGCGGATCGGGTACCGACGAAAACGGTGCCCTTGTCGCCGAGGGCCAACGACCGGGCGTTTTCTACATTGTCGGCGTAAACCTCAATCTTGAAGCCAGCCGGCAGCTTGATGCGCTCGACGGGCGGCGCCGCGCTGGTCGCGGCAGTAACGAACAATCCAGCCAGAAACACGGCGCAAGCCAAAGGCTTCATCGTCCAACTCCTTTCATCTTGCAAACAACGGCGATTGGCAGGAAGAGACAACAATTTGCGTGGCCGGGTTCCGGCCTGGACCTTGAACGCCTAAGATAGCGCCCCTATCTCACCCCATGTTACAGAAAAACCACAGGAGAGCATGTCATGGCCGAAGCCGCCACCCGGGAAACACTGGGCTTCCAGACCGAAGTCAAGCAGTTGCTGCAGTTGATGATTCATTCCTTGTACAGCAACAAGGAGATATTTCTACGGGAGCTCATCTCGAACGCGTCCGATGCCTGCGATAAGCTGCGATTCGAGGCGCTAACGGACCCCAATCTGTTTGAGAACGACGCGGAACTCAGGATTCGCGTCAGCTTCGATCGGGCCGCGCGAACCCTTACCGTCTCCGACAACGGCATTGGCATGTCTCGACAGGAAGTCATCGACAACATCGGCACCATTGCCAAATCAGGCACGCGGGAGTTCTTCGGCAGGCTCACCGGCGATCAGGCCAAGGATGCACATCTGATCGGGCAATTTGGTGTGGGGTTTTACTCTTCCTTCATCGTTGCCGACAAAGTCACCTTGGTCACGCGTCGCGCCGGCCTGACGCCGGAGCACGGTGTGCGTTGGGAATCCCGCGGCGAAGGCGACTACACCGTCGAGATGACCGAGAAAGCGGGTCGGGGTACCGAGGTTACCTTGCATCTGCGCGAAGGCGAGGATGATCTGCTCGAAGCCTATCGCCTGCAGTCGATCATCCGTAAGTATTCCGACCACATTTCGCTTCCGATCCTCATGAACAAGCAGGAATGGGACAAGGACAAGGGCGAGCATGTGACCCGCGACGAGCTTGAGAAAATCAATCAGGCTTCGGCCTTGTGGGCGCGCCCGAAATCAGAAATCAGCGAAGAGCAATATCGCGAGTTCTACAAACACGTCGGACACGATTTCGAAGCGCCGCTCGCCTGGGTGCATGCCAAAGTCGAGGGCAAGGCGGAATACACCCAGCTGCTTTACTTGCCCGCGCATGCGCCGTTCGATCTGTATGACCGTGAGCACCGCCACGGCATCAAGCTTTACGTGCGGCGCGTTTTCATCATGGACGACGCCGAACAACTGTTGCCGACTTATCTGCGGTTCGTGCGAGGCGTCGTGGATTCGAGCGATCTGCCGTTGAACGTATCGCGGGAGATCCTGCAGGAATCAAAAGACGTCGAGACCATTCGCAAGGGCTGCGTGAACAAGGTGCTGGGCCTTCTGGAAGACCTCGCCGAGAATCAGAAGGATAAATTCACCGCCTTCTGGAAGGAATTCGGCCGGGTTCTCAAGGAAGGAGTCGGCGAAGATTGGGCCAACAAGGAGCGTATTGCAAAGCTGCTGCGATTTGCCTCCACCCATGCCGATACCGAGGAGCAGAATGTCACGCTGGCAGACTACGTGGCGCGCATGAAGGAAGGCCAGGAAAAGATCTACTACATCACGGCCGACAGTTTCGCCGCGGCCAGGAACAGCCCGCACCTGGAGATTTTTCGCAAGAAAGGCATCGAAGTGTTGCTGCTGTCCGATCGTGTGGATGAATGGGTCGGCTCGAATCTCACGGAGTTCGAGGGCAAGCCGCTCGCATCGGTCGCCAAAGGCAGTCTGGACCTGGGCAAGCTGGCAGATGAAGACAAGACGGAGCAGGAAAAGCAAGCCGGCGAGCACAAGGAGCTCGTGGAAAGAATCCGCAAGAATCTTGGCGAACGGGTGAAGGAGGTGCGCGTGACATTGCGGCTGACGGCGTCCCCGGCGTGCCTGGTTGCCGACGAGCACGGCATGAGCGCGAATCTCGAGCGCATGCTTAAAGCGGCGGGCCAGAAAGTGCCCGGCAGCAAGCCTATTCTGGAAATCAACCCGCGCCATCCGCTGGTCGAGCGCCTCGAGCAAGAGGGCGACGATGCGCGCTTTGGCGATTGGAGCCACATTTTGTTCGATCAGGCTTTGCTCGCGGAAGGCGGGCAGCTGGAAGACCCGGCGACGTTCGTCAAGCGACTCAATGAAATGATGCTGACACTGGCCGCCACCAGAAACTGACTGCCAAAAGAAAATGGCCCTGCGCGGGGGCCATTTTCACGGGAACGTGCAAAACGGTATCAGCGATGCTTCCACTGTGCCGGACGTTTTTGCATGAACGCATCGATGCCTTCGCCCACGTCCTCGGCCATCATGTTGCAGGCCATGACTTGCGCAGCATAATCATAAGCGGCTTCCATGCCCATCTCGATCTGCTTGTAGAACATTTTCTTCCCGGTGGTCACTGCCACCGCTGATTTTTTGATAATGGCATCGGCAAGCGCTCTGACCTCCGCGTCGAGCTGGTCCGCAGGTACCACTCGATTAACAAGGCCGCGCTGCTGGGCAGTGGCGGCATCGATGAAATCTCCGGTCAGCAGCATCTCCATGGCCTGCTTGCGTGAAACGTTGCGCCCCAGTGAAACGCTCGGAGTCGAGCAGAACAGACCCACATTGATGCCTGATACGGCAAACCGCGCGCTCTCGGCTGACACCGCCAGATCGCATTGCGCGACGAGCTGGCAGCCTGCTGCCGTGGCGATGCCGTGAACCCGCGCTATGACCGGTTGCGGCAGATTGCGGATCTTCAGCATCACATCGCTGCACTGCGCGAAAAGCTTGTCGTAATAGGCCTTGCGCGGGCTGGCGCGCATTTGCTTGAGGTCATGGCCCGCGCAAAAAGCACTGCCGGCACCGGCGATGACCACGACGCGTACCGATGCATCCTGACCGATGGCATCGAGCGTGGACTGCAGCTCGGACAATAATTCCTCGGAAAGCGAGTTGTACTGCTTCGGGCGATTCAGCGTAAGCGTTGCAATTGCGTTTTCATCCCTGCGCAGCAGGATGGGATCGTCGGCGCTTTGCAGCGCGGTGGCGGTGGAAGACATGAGGGCTCTCCGCGTTGATGAGGCATTCAGAATATGCAAATTATAGGCCCTGCGCTGGACTTTTGTAGCTGTCCGGATGTAGCGATCAGGTGTGCAGGGGATGCATTTGCGTCGGATCGGCGTGCCCGTCCAGAAAGCGGCCGAATGCTTCCGCGCCCAGCGGCTTGCTGAACAGAAAGCCCTGGATCTCGTCGCAACCGTGGGTATGCAGAAACTCGAACTGCGGCACGGTCTCTACGCCTTCTGCGACGACTTCGAGTTGCATGTTATGCGCCATTGCAATGATGCCGCGCGTAATCGAGGCATCATCCCGATCGGACGGCAAGTCGCGGATGAAGGACCGGTCGATCTTCACGCAATCGATTGGAAAGCGCTTGAGATAGGCGAGCGACGAGTAACCCGTGCCGAAGTCGTCGATCGCAATGCGCACGCCCGTATCGCGCAGCGTTTGCAGCACTTTGACTGCCCCTTCCGCATCGCGCATCACCATGCTCTCGGTGATCTCGAGTTCCAGATTCTTCGCCGGGAAGCCGGTTCTTTCCAGTGCTCCGCTGACGCGCAACGCGAGGCTGTCGTCGAACAATTGCCTCACCGACAAGTTTACCGCCACGCGCAAATTCTCATGGCCTGCTCCGCGCAACGCCTGCCCCTGGCGACAGGCCTCCGTGAGGACCCAATCGCCGATCGGAACGATCATGCCGGTTTCCTCGGCGATGGCGATGAAGTCCGCCGGTTGCATCATGCCCTTGTCGGGATTCTGCCAGCGCACGAGGGCTTCCATGCCCGCGATGTTGCGCGAGCACACTTGCATCTTTGGCTGGAAATGCAGCGTGAACTCCGAACGTTCGAGCGCGCGACCCAGCGCTGATTCGATCGACAGGCGTTCGCGACCCTGCGCCCCCATGTCGGGCGAAAAGAACTGAAAGCCGTTCTTGCCGGATTCCTTGACGCGGTACATCGCTACGTCGCTGTTGCGCAGAAGCGTGTGCAAGTCCGTGCCGTCATGCGGACTGGTGCTGATGCCGATGCTGGCAGTTATCAGGAACTCCTGCTCGTCGATGATCAACGGCCGGGCCGTGGCGGCAAGAATCTTGTGGGCGACGGCGCCGATCGCTTCCATGCTCGCCGCGTCCTGCATCAGGATCACGAACTCATCGCCGCCGAGGCGCGCCAGCACATCGGTGTCGCGAAGGCAGGCACGCAAGCGTGATGCGATCTGCTTCAGAAGTTCATCGCCTGCCTTGTGGCCAATGATGTCATTGATGTTCTTGAAGCGGTCGAGATCAACCACCATCAGAGCGGACTTCAGACCCTGGCGCTGATGCAGCGCGATCGCTTCACCGAATGCGCGCTGAAAATGCGCGCGGTTGGGAATTCCGGTGAGTTCGTCGTGATAAGCCAGGTATTCGATATGTTCTTCGGCTCGCTTGCGGTCGGTGATGTCGCGGATGATCAGGCTGGCGCACAGCTTGCCGGAGCGGTCGCGGAACGTGGTCGACGAAATCTGCACCGGGACCCAACTGCCGTCCTTGCGCCGCATGTTCAATTCGCCGCGCGTGCCGCCTTCGCGCCGGTGTTCCTCGACCATTGCCGTCACGCGCGGATCATTCGGCTCGGTCAAGCCCTCGCGTCCGCGTGCCCGCAATTCGCTTTCGGTGTAGCCCAATAACCGGCATGCCTGCCGGTTCGCCGACAGGATCTTGCCGTCGGCGCGCATTAACAGGACCGCGTCGATGCTGTGTTCGAACAGCGCCTGGTAGCGCGCTTCGCTTTCGCGCAACGAGTCGGCCAGCAGGCGCCGCTCCGAAATGTCTTCATTGACGGCCACGCCGCCGACGATTTCGCCGTCCGCCGATACGATGGGCGCGGCCGAATGCAGCACGATCTTGTGGCTGCCGTCAGCACAGGCGATATCCACGACCTCATTGCGCAGAATCTCGCCGCTCGCAAGCGCTTTGGCCATGCCCCAGTCCTCGCTCGCGTGCGATTTGCCGGCCCCCGCAGGGGACCGCTCCCGCTTCGCGGGCGGCTGCACGCCATCGGCTGGATGGTCCAGCATATGTGTGCTGGCTGCGTTGCTCAGCACCACCTTTCCGGTCTTGTCTGCCACCCTGACTCCGACCGGCAGCGTATCGAGCACCTGGCGCAGCATCTGTTCGTTGCTCGCCAGGGTGGCCGAGAGAAGACTGCGTCGGTAGCGTCGTTGCATGATCAGCCACACAAGCACAATGGTGGCCAGGATCAAGGCTACGAGTATGGCAAACGTGATGTTTCTCTCCGTGTGCCAGGCAGCCAGAACCGCGCTCTCGCTCAAGCCTGCTTCGGCGATCAACGGCGTGCCCGCCACCCGGCGAGTACTGTAGATTCGCGCTACCCCATCGACCGCGCTCACATTGCGGAACGTGCGCGCACTCTGTTGCGTCGCCAGATCTGTTACGAGGGGCATGCCCCCGCGGCGCCCCCCCTCCTGCATCCAGGAGGGCATCTGGGGTGCACTGGCGATGACGGCCCCCGCCTCATGGATCAGGGCGAGCGTGCTGTCTGGTCCTGCGTCAAGCCCGCTGACAATGGAGCCGAAAGCGTCTGGCTCGAGCGCAATGCCGATCGCACCCGCAAATCGGCCCTGGGCATCATTGAGACGCCTGCTCGCGACGATGAACCACTCGCCGTCGTTGCGCTTGATGACGGGCTGGCCGATGAACAGACCGCCGGAATGCGACCGGTGCCAGTTAAAGTACTCACGGGTCGAATGGTCCCGCGGGATGGCGGGATGCAAATCAGAGTCCTGCACCAGCATGCCTTTGGCATCCAGCACAAACAGGCTGCGGGCATCTGCAATTTCGCCGATCTTTTGCGCCAGGAGGGCATGCATGGCTGGCTGTGCGGGATCCCGCAAGGCCGGAATCTGTTGCCACAAGCTGCTCGCACTGGTGAGCACGTGGTCCACCGATTGCAGTTTGCGCGCCGTCTGCTCGTCGATACGTTGCGCGAGGCTCTGGCTCACCTGCTCGGCGTCGCGCAAATGGGATTCGCGCGAATCCGCCAGCATAAAAAAAGCCAGCGCGAAAAAGATAATGACCAGCAGGGCGGCGAGCCCGGGGGCCAAGTAAAAATGAAGACGCTCTCGCATTCTAGAGCGTCCGGTCACGGCCGGAAGCTGAGGCGTCACGGCAATCGCAATGGAGTCACAGCGCCAAGTTTACAGCGGATGCCCTGCACATGCGATGCGCGGCCGCAAATAATGCAAATTGTCATGCCTTGGCGACACTTTGCGCCGGCAGGACGGCGCCCGTTAGAACATCGGCTTGGGCTTCGCCTCGCGGTAACGCGCAACGCTGGCCATGATTTCTGCACGCGCCTCGGCCGGCCCGAGCCAACCGGTTACTTTTACCCATTTACCCGCTTCGAGATCCTTGTAGTGCTCGAAAAAATGGCGGATTTGCGCGAGCCGCTCGGGTTGCAGGTCCTCGGGCTTGTGCCAGTGCTTGTACATCGGCAGCACGGAATCGATGGGCACCGCCAGCAGCTTGGCGTCGCCTCCGGCTTCGTCGATCATGTTCAGGAGGCCGATGGGGCGACAGCGGATCACGGCGCCGACTGTAACAGGGAAGGGCGTGATAACCAGCACGTCTGCGGGGTCACCATCGTCGGACAGCGTATGCGGTATATAACCGTAATTGCAGGGATAGTGCATCGCCGTCATCATGAAACGGTCGACGAACAACGCACCGGTGTCCTTATCCACTTCGTATTTGATGGGATCAGCGTTCATCGGTATCTCAATGATGACGTTGAAATCATCGGGCAGCTGGCGCCCTGAGGTAACGCGGTCGAGATTCATTGCTGCGAAGTGTTATTGATTTGCGGCTACTGTACACTGCGCGGCGCCTGTGCGGGGCGAGCGTCGCGCTAAACTGCCGGGACGCCCGGCTGGCCGCACGCCCTCGCCGCTGGTACCCGCACCGGCGAGTGCGTGGGCCAATGGGCCTTGTGCGGCGACTTTCGCAAGCCGCAGCGGTGCTGCGCTGGTAGGCATGGCCGGAAACTCTTTCGCGGCCGCCGTGTCGATGCATCGGTGGGCAGAGCCGTGGTCGAACCCTATAACGAAGTTTCCCAGTCGCCGCGACCGGCCGCAGCGTAGCTCCGGGCCCGCCGGCATCAGTCAGGTAAATCATGAGCGAAGCCTTCACCTGCGGCCATGCATCGTCTCCCAACTGGCGGGATGCCGCGGCGCAATGTCTGCGCCAGGCCGGCAAGGGCCCGCGCGGTGCCAATCTCGGATTTCTTTACGTCACCGATAATTTTGCCAGCGAGCTCGCTGACATACTTGCGTACTTTCGCACCAATACTGGTATTGCGCATTGGTCGGGCACGGTCGGCATCGGCGTGATTGCGGCGGACCGCGAGTACTATGATGAGCCTGCCGTGGCGATCATGCTCTGTGCGTTCGATGACGCGCATTTCCGGGTATTCGCGAACTTGAGGTCTCCTGCGGATCTCGAGCGCCAGCAACTGGATCTGGGCGGTTTGCCCGCCAACTTCGCGATCGTGCACGCGGATCCGCGCAATGGGGAGTTGCCCCGGCTGATCGAGGATCTGGCGGGCTGCCTGGAAAGCCAGTTCATTGCAGGCGGACTGACCAGTTCGCGGCGCGACGTCGTGCAAATAGCCGACCGGGTCGTCAAGGGCGGACTTTCGGGCGTGCTGTTTTCTGACGACGTCGTGGTATCGACACGGCTTACGCAGGCATGCTCGCCCATCGGGCCGCGCCATACCATCACCCGCAGCCAGCAGAACGTCATCATTTCCCTCGACGGCCGCGCGGCCCTGGACGTATTGAAGGAAGACATCGGCGAGCCGGGCTGGACGAGCTTCTCGCAAAGCGGCGGCAGCAATATATTCGCCGGATTGCCGATCGCGGGATCTGCGACAGGAGATTACCTGGTACGTAACCTGATTGGCATCGATCCGGTGCAGAAACTTGTAGCAATCGGTGACTTTACCCAACCCGGCATGCAGCTCATGTTCTGCCGGCGGGACGGTCGAAGTGCCATCGAGGACATGTCCCGCATGCTCGAGAGCATCAAAAGCGGCCTGTTCGCTCGCCCGCGCGGCGGTTTGTATTATTCGTGCGTGGGCCGCGGTCCCAACCTGTTTGGCGGGGAATCCGAAGAAGTCGACATGATCGCCGAGGCCCTCGGCGAGTTTCCGCTGGTGGGTTTTTTTTGCGGCGGCGAGATTTCGCACAACCGGTTGTACGGCTATACAGGAGTACTCACGCTTTTTCTTTGAACAAGCAGTGACCGGCGTCGCGGCGCGGCTGTGGCTAAAGCGGGACAGGAACGTTTCGGTGTAGGCTAGATGCCCGGAATATCACTGCACACACTTCCCGGATCCTTTAACGAACAGCGATAAATACAATCACGGAATTGTCATGCCTTCTCGCCCCACTACGGAATTTTTGCGCGCCATTTCGGCGTTTCGTCACAACGCCAGCACCGGGCGGCTGAGCGAACTCGAACAGCGCTTTGTTTTTGGCCTCGAGGATATCGAGCAGGTCTTCGAAGCTGCAGTCACGGCGCCCCCGGTGCTCAGTGCACCAAGCGCGATCCAGAGCGAAACTTACCTGAGCCGCCGCTATGTGCCGGACAGCGCAGCCGGGGCGCTAAGCTCGGCAAGCGCCGTGCAGATCGCACATCAGGTGCGCAACCGGAATCTGTCCCCGTTGGAGGTCGCGGAACATTTTCTGTCGCGCATCGAAGCGCATCGGCATCTCAACGCCTTTATCACGGTCAATCCGGCGCTGGTCATGGAGGAGGCGCATGGGCTTGCGCAACGCATCGGGCGTGGCGAAGATCCCGGCCCGCTGGCGGGCGTGCCTGTGGGGATCAAGGACCTGATGGCGGTGCGGGGCTATCCGCTGACTGCGGGCACCCGGGCGATCGAGGCCGTGGTGCAAGAACGTGACGCGCCAGTCGTCGCGAAGCTGCGCGCGGCGGGCGCTCTGATCGTGGGGACCACGAACTTGCATGAACTGGCCTTCGGCATCAACAGTGCCAATCCTCATTTCGGGCATGTGCAAAATCCGCGTCACCCGGATCACATACCCGGCGGGTCGAGCGGGGGCTCCGCGGCAGCGGTGGCTGCCGGACTCGCGGCAATCGGCGTAGGCTCCTGCACTGGCGGCTCGATCCGGCAGCCCGCCGCCTGTTGCGGCATCGTCGGATTCAAGCCCACGTATGATGCCGTCTCGCGCGAAGGCGTCTATCCGCTGGCGTGGTCGCTGGATCATATCGGCCCCATCACCCGCAACGTGAAAGACGCCGCGACCGCGTTCGAAGTCATGGCCGGCTTGCCGGAACATTCAATGCTTCCACAAGGCGCGATCCGCGCACCGCGCCTCACCAGACCCCGCAATTTTTTCTACGATCTGCTCGACGACGACGTGCGAGTGGCCATGGATTCGGCATTGGCGCGATTGCGTGCCGCGGGGGCGCCGTTGGACGAAGTCGAAGTGCCGGGAATTGAGCTCGCCCCTGGCATTCAGTTGATTACCATTGCCAGCGAGAGTGCCCAGGCGAACGCGGGATTGCTGGCGCGGCACCGCGATCAGCTCGGCGAGGATGTACGGCTACGCCTGGAGACCGGGCAATTCTATCTGGCTAT
This sequence comes from uncultured bacterium, assembly GCA_965233135.1. Lineage (GTDB taxonomy): Bacteria > Pseudomonadota > Gammaproteobacteria > Burkholderiales > JACQAP01 > JACQAP01. Next base: position 33,988 of record CBDDRM010000136.1, read on the forward strand.
CGACTACATCAAGGCGCAGCGATTGCGTAACCAGGTCCGGCAAGCGATGATCGATGCCTTCGGCGATGCCGAAGTCATGATTATTCCGGCCATGCCGGTCCTGCCGCCGAGGAATGGCACAGTTACCATGCAACTGGGCGGAAAGACGGTGCATGTTGCGCCGACACTTACGCGGTTTACGTCGCCGATCAATTTCTGCGGTTTTCCGGCACTGTCCATGCCCTGTGGCACCTCGCGCACCGGCTTGCCAGTCAATCTGCAAGTGGTCGGACGCCCCGGTGCCGACGCGACGGTGTTACGCGTGGCGCGCTGGTGCGAGGACGTCCTCGCTGCGTGAACGACCCTTCGACGAAGTACAACAGGAGTGATCAGTGAAAGCATTGTTTTTGGCCGCGATGGCGGTATCCGGTTTGCTCTGTTCCGCCTCGGCTGTCGCCACCCCGATGCAGGACTGCGCGCCTTCGTCCGTGCCGCTCGTATGTCTGGACGCGAAACTCAAAGCGGCCAACAACCAGTTGAATTCCACTTTGAAATCCGCCCAGGATTATCTTGAACAACTGCAGGCCCAAGGCAAGCGTCCGGTGCTGGGGGCATTCATCGACAGCCAGCGAAAATTCAATGCCTATCGCGACGCGCAGTGCAACTGGCAGGGCGTGCGCGCCCCCGCCGGTGCAAACAGTGCGGCGTATGTGAAGGATTGTCAGATTCGCATCACGCTTGATCGCGAACGGGAACTGGCGGCGTTCGTGGCGGAAAGCCAGCTCCAGGAGAGCGCCATCACCGCGACCCGACCACACGAACCCGAAGAAGAGGATGCTCCCGCCGACGGCGCCGGTACGCCGGAGCCGGCGCCTGCGGGGGTGGCCCCCGCTGGTTCGACGCCGTCCACGACCAAAGAGGCCGAGCCGGGACCTTCCGCCAGTGGCGTGCCGGTGGAGCGCGGCAATGAATGGCACCTCGTCAAGTGGGTGGTCAACGGTAGCGAAAAGCCGCTGGTTGACGGCTCCGTCGTCAGCATTTCGTTCGATCCTTCCGGAAAACTCGCGGGCAATGCGTCGGTGAACCGGTTCAGCGGGACCTACCGGTTCAATGTCGACGGGCGCCTGGAGTGGCCGCGTGCCGGTTTTGTGCTGACCAAGATGGCGGGTCCTGCCCCACTGATGGCGCAAGAGCGGAGGTTTCTCGAATCCCTGCGGCGCACTACCAAGTACCGCGTGGAAGAGCAGCAACTCGTGCTGGAGAACCAGAACGGCACCACAGCGCTCACCTTCGCGCGTTGAGCGGCGGGGGCGTGTGAAGTCAATAAGCCAGGAACAAGAACCCGGAGGTCTGGAATGACCGCGATGCTCAAGCTCAAAGGGCGAGAAGTGGCAAAGGGTCTGCGATTTCCCGAAGGCCCGATCGTGATGAGGGACGGATCGCTTTTGCTGGTGGAGATCGAGCGCGGCACGCTTTCACGCATCGATCTCAAGGGGCGCATCGAGGTCGTAGCCCAGACCGGTGGCGGCCCGAATGGCGCCGCGATCGGGCCCGACGGCAACTGCTATGTCTGCAATAACGGCGGGTTCAGCTGGCATCGTGAGGCAAACGGGTACATGCGCCCGTCCGGCCGTGCCGAAGATTATTCCGGGGGGAGGATAGAGCGCGTGGATTTATCCACGGGCAGGATTGAAGTGCTTTACCGCGAGTGCGAAGGCGTGCCTCTCAAAGGTCCGAACGATCTTGTATTCGACGGCATGCGCGGCTTCTGGTTTACCGATCTGGGCAAGGTGTATGGGCGGCAGATGGATCGCGGCGCCGTATACTACGCGCGCACCGATGGCAGCCTCATCCGCGAAGCGGTTTTTCCAATCATCACGCCCAACGGCATCGGACTCTCACCCGACGGCAATACGCTTTACATTGCGGAAACCGAAACCAGCCGACTGTGGTCGTTCCGCATAGCGGGGGAAGGCGAACTTGAGAAACAGCCCTGGCCCTCGCCGCACGGCGGCAAACTCTTGACGGGCCTGCCCGGCTATCAGCGCTTCGATTCCATGGCAGTCGAGGAAAACGGCAATGTCTGCGTGGCGACGCTGATCCGCGGGGGCATCAGCGTCATTTCCGCTTCCGGCGAGTGGCTCGAATTCTACGAAGCGCCGGAGCACTATTGCACGAACATTGCCTTCGGCGGAGAGGACATGCGCAAAGCGTACGTGACTTTGTCGAACTACGGTACGTTAATCGAAGTGGATTGGCCACGTGCCGGGCTGCGTCTTTGCCACCAGAAGTGAACCACATGCGGCGAAGAGCATAATGGACATGCCAACCTTACAGGCCGGAAAGGAGTCGCGACATGGAGCACAGCTTTAAATTTTCCGTCAGTCACGCGGAGTCCAGCGCTTTCGTGGATGACGGCCTGCGGCCATTCTTCCAGTACCGCGACCTTGGCATTCGCGACGCAACGAACGGGGCGATCGTCGCGCATGTCATTCGCGCCAAGCCCGGTATGGAACTGCACCCGGAGCGCCACCATCACGAAGTCCAGTTCCAGATGGTCTACGTACTCAAGGGATGGGTGAAATTCAACTACGAAGGCGTCGGTGAAGTCACGTTGAAAGCGGGCTCATGCGTACATCAGCCGCCGGGCATCCGGCACACGGAACTGGCGCATTCGGATGATCTGGAGTTGATCGAGATCGTCATGCCGGCCGATTTCAGAACCGTGACCGATGACGGCGCGTGAGCGCCGTGCATCGATTGATTAAATTCGCCCTCGCCAATTACCATAGTCGCGCCGTCATAATGTTGCTCGGAATGCACAATGACTGTCTCGTTTAGAAAACGCCTCAGCAAGGGCGACGTCCTGATCGGATCCTTGTTGCAAATGCCCCTGCCGGAGATCGCCGAAACATTCGTGCAGGCGGGCTACGACTGGCTGTTTATCGATCTGGAGCATTCGCCGATGGATGCGCGCAACGCGCTCGATATTCTCTCGGCGGTGGATTCGAGAATTCCCTGCGTGGTGCGAGTGCCGTGGAACGACGAAGCAAACATCAAGAAAGCACTCGACATCGGCGCCACGGGCATCATCGTGCCGCTCGTGAATACTGCCGAGGATGCCAGGCTCGCAGTGGGCCGCTGCAAGTACCCCCCGCAGGGATTTCGCTCGGTCGGGATCACGCGTGCGCAGCGCTTCGATCTTGATTTCGACGGGTACATGAAACGCGCAAACGAGGACATCGCGGTGATTGTGCAGATCGAGCACATCGAGGCGGTCAGAAACATCGACGCTATCCTGGACGTGCCGGGCATCGACGGCGTCTTCGTCGGTCCCTTCGATATGTCCGGAAGCATGGATCTGCCGGGCCAGATCAATCATGCGCAGGTGCAGCAGGCCATCAGGACCGTCATCAAGGCCTGCGAAAAACGCGATATCGCCCGGTGCATCTACGCGCATACCCCCGAGCATGCACGCGCGTATCTGGAACAGGGCTATCGCGTAATTGGCCTGTGCACCGATTACATCATGCTCGCGCGCGCGGCCGCGCAGTATCTGAAAGCCCTCCGCTAGGGAAGCCAGTCTCATGCAATGGGCCGAATCTCAATCACTACGTACCATCGCCGCCCGGCTCACGCCCGGCGAGGACCTTCGCGATGCGATCGAGCGCCTGGCGCACGAGCATCATATCGAGGCCGGATGCATGCTCAGCGCCGTCGGCAGTCTGACCAAAGCCACCCTGCGGCTGGCGGGCGCGGTGAAGTTCGCAAAATACACCGGCCCGTTCGAGATTGCGTCGCTGTCGGGAACCATCTCGCCCAGCGGCGTGCATTTGCATCTGTCCATCGCCGGGGCCGACGGCAAAGCGGTGGGCGGGCATCTGGTGCACGGCTGTGTGGTGCATACGACCGTCGAAGTCGTCGTGGCGGACATGGTCGGCGTGCGATTCGCGCGCCTGCCCGACGCGACCACCGGTTACAAGGAACTCAATATCTGGGGCGGCGACTGAGGCCGTCCCTCGGCTTTGAACACGACAGGGGAGACAGAGCATGGCGCGTACACCAATCAACCCGGGTGCGATCGACTGGTCAGGCGAGAATCCGGGCATGTATCTGAAACATCGGGCGGACGGCGCATTCGCGTCGCTCATCAGTTTTTTCCGCGTGGTGCACTCGCCGCATGGCAAAGGGCACGCGGCATTCATGCTGCTCGATCCTTACGGCGACGGTCGCGGGGCCGGACGGCCGAATCTTTGTCTGACCGATAACGAGCCGCTTGCGGACTACCTGAAGAAGGGGTTCGTCTCGTACTTCGGAGCATTCAAGGGCGCGAGCGGATTAGGTAACCTCGAAGTCAAACCTGCCTGGGATTTCATGGCAGGCGGCGACGGCCGCAGCACGCATAGCGAGTGGTTCCGCTCCGCGGCCGGGCAAGTAAGCCTTTCGTGGAATCAATTGGGCGCGCCATTCCTGGTCGAGTTTGACAAGGAGCGTTCCGCGACTGGCAAGCACGAAATGATTTCGCTGTTTGTCGATGCCCGGGCTTGCAGTGCCGGCATCAACGGCAATGCCGTCGCCGGCCAGGCTTTTCCGCGCGAGTTTGCCGGCAAGAAAGACAGCAGTACGGCTTTTCTCGCGTTCAGCGAGACTTGGGTCAAGGCGTGAGAGGCCGTGGAAGGCCGTGACGACGTGACGGTCGTGACGGTCGTGAATGCCGTGAATGCCGTGAATGCCGTGAATTTCGTGAATGCCGTGAATGCCGTGAATGTCGTGAATGTCGTGAATGCATCGTTGGTTGGCGCCTGGTCCCGCCCGGCGCGCCGTCACGGCTGCGCCTGTCGCAATGCGACCGTCACGCCGTCACGGCGCGAGCCGAAGGCGTAGCGCATGCGCACTGACTGGCGATTGAATCAGAACGACCTCGAAACGTACCGCCGCGACGGTTTGCTGAAGTCGCCTTGGCGCATTCCCGATGCGCAGTTGGGGCGTATGCGCGAGTCGCTGGACAAATTGCTGCGCGACAATGCGCATCTGGCACCGGAAACGCTGGTGTGCCCTCACATTGCGTACGGCAAATCGCACGACGAGGTGGCGGCGGCGCAGTGGCTGGAGTACGCCCGTCATCCCGGCATTCTCGACCTGGTCGCGCAACTCATTGGCGAGGACATCATCCTGTGGGGCAGCCAGGTGTTCTGCAAA
>CBDDRM010000137.1:0-11701 GCA_965233135.1 uncultured bacterium
GATTCAAGCAGAACGGCCAGGGCCAGGCCGCGGATTCATGGGTCAAACCAGGTCCCAATCAACCGCTGGGCCCGGATCAGCTCGCGCAGGCGATCGGACCTGATGTGCTTAACACCCTTACGCAGCAAACCGGGCTCTCGCGCGAAGAGCTGCTGTCCCGACTGACGCGCGAACTACCCGAAGCGGTGGACAAATTCACGCCGGACGGTCGGCTGCCGACCGAAGACGAGGCGGCGCGGTTGATCTAACCACTGCAGCCTGGTGCAGGCCATCGAGTCCCGGCGAGCAACGTTTCACTCGCTGGCCGCGTCCGCCCAAGGCGAACCAGCCTCGGTCGCACCCCAGTTCGTATTTCCGCGCCTGAGCACGCCGCTCGGGCAGGCGTACTTGAAAGGCAACGTAAGCCGGTGTTGCTGAACGTAGTCGAAACGCGCCTGCAAGGCCTGATGAATTTCCTCATCCAGTGCTGAATCGCCGATGACCAGGGCGCCTTCGCTTGCATCGATGCGGGGCCGATGGAATGCGGCTTCCAGGGTGTCGCCGTAGTCGGCCAGGAAAGAGAAAAGCTGCGTGACGGCCGGAAGAATACGCCGGCCGCCCGAGGCGCCGAGTGCAAAACGCTGGTCTCCCTGCTCTGCGATGATCGGGCAATAGTTGGTCAGGCAGCGCTTGCCCGGCGCTAGGGAATTGGGGCGCCCCGCTTCCGGGTCGAACCACATGATGCCGTTATTCATCAGTATGCCCGACTCGGAGAGATGGACGCGCGACCCGAACACGGACAACAGGGTTTGCGTAACCGCAGCCATGTTGCCCTGCCTGTCCACCACGCAAAAATGCGACGTGCATCCCGGCGCGCGTCCGCCGTCCACATCGCCCATGCAGCTGAGACGCGATGCGTAGGCCTCCTGCAGGGATTGCGCGTAGGCGGCATAGGCGTTCGCGTCGGGCGAAGTACCAGGCGTCAGGCGCGAGGCGAGCAGATCGAGGGTACGCGCCAGCGTGGGTCCGGCCGTCAGTTCCGGCGTGGCGGCAACGCGCGCATTTCGGTAATCGATGAAAAGCGGTTCGATTTCGCGCGCGCGATACGCGCCCAGATCGCTGGCACTCAGGCGTCCGCCCAGGGCTTGCACTTCGCGGGTGATGGTTCGCGCGAGCTCCCCGTCGTAAAAATCGCGCGCGCCGGCCTTGGCCAGCCCGCGCAGCGTAGCGGCAAGTTTTTTCTGTGACAGCCGCACTTCGCCACGAGCCGACCACGCCGCAACCGGCGGCATTGCGTTCGGGAGCCAGGCTTCGCGGCTGGCGGGGTAGCGGTTGAGATCGAAGGCGGCGCTCGCGATATTCAGGGTGGCGAACCAATCGATCAACAAGCCTTCCTCGGCAAACGCGATGGCGGGTTCAAGCAATTCCCGCCACGGCCGCGTGGCGAATCGCTCATGCGCCGCGCGCATGCCATCCACCACACCGGGCACGGCGATGGATAGCGGGCCATGGACATTGCGATCGTCACGCACTTGCGACCAGGGGAAAAGATCGGATGCCACGCCCTCGCCGGTGAGCGGGTAGTCGGCTGTATCGAGGGATTCCGGCGCCCGCATGCCGAAGTCGATCACGCGGTAACGATCTTCCTGCGCCCGGTACAGCACCATGGCGCCGCCACCGCCGATGCCGCTCATCCAGGGTTCAAGAACGCCGAGCGCGAAAGAGGTGGCGATCACGGCATCGACCGCGTCACCCCCTGCGCGCAGGATGCGCGCGCCTGCTTCGGCCGCGCGCCGATGCTGAGTCGCGACGATGCCCGCCTGACTTTGCAAGGCCGGCTTGGTTAACCGCAGGGATGCGCTGAAGTTATTCATCGTTTAGGGGAGAGGGACGAGAAGTGAGGGGTGGAAGCGGCATCGACGTCGAGTGACGAATCGTGTCTGTCAGCCTCCAGGGGCGCCCTGCGTGTTCACATACAGCGCATAGACGCTCTTGCTGGCGGCCATGAACAGCCGGTTTCGCGCGAGGCCGCCGAAACAAAGGTTGGCGCAGCGCTCGGGCAATGCGATGCGCCCGAGCAGACGACCATCCGGGTTGTAGATGACGACGCCGTCGAGTTCCGCGCTGCCCATGCCCCAGCCGAACCAGAGGTTGCCATCCACGTCGCAGCGCATGCCGTCCGGCGTGCCGGCGCCGGCATCGAGAAATTTGCGCTTGCGCGTGAGCTGTTTGCCTCCGGCGGTGACGTCATAGGCGTAGATGTTGCGCGGCGTGCTGCCGGATTCGACTAGGTACAGAATCGATTCATCGGGGGAGAAACATAAACCGTTCGGTCGGCTGACTTCGCTCTCGACCACCGCAACCTCGCCGCTCGCAGCATCGACGCGATAAACGTTCATCGGCAGTTCCTGTTTGGCCACATGACCTTCGTAGTTGCCGAGCAGGCCAAAGGGCGGATCGGTAAACCAGACCGAGCCATCCGATTTGACCACCACGTCGTTCGGCGAGTTGAAGCGCTTGCCATCGAAGCGATCGGCGATGACCGTGATGCTGCCGTCGTATTCGGTGCGTGTCACGCGCCGGCCGCCGTGCTCGCACGTCACCAGCCTGCCCTGCCGGTCGCGGGTATTGCCATTGGCAAAGTCAGAGGGTTTGCGGAATACGCTGACCGCACCGGTTTCCTCGTCCCACTTCAGCATCCTGTTGTTGGGGATGTCGCTCCATAACAACTGGCGGCGGTCGCCAAACCAGACCGGGCCTTCGCACCAGCGCAAACCGTGGGCGATGCGTTCCACGGAAGCTGCATTCACCCGGTATCTGGCGAAGCTCTGGTCGAGGATCTGGACCGCCGGGTCCGGGTAGCGCTGACTGGGCTGCCAAGGCACAGTGTTATCGCTACGCATCGCGGGAGGGTCGGAGGCCATGACATGCTCGCTTTCACGCTGGATCAGTCAAGGCTCAAGGATAGCAAAGCCAGCCCAGGATCACGGCGCACTATCGTGCGCGGGCATCTGACAGCAATTCGAAGCTCATCGCACGGCGTGCCAAAGCGCTTGCGGTACTGGTCGGTGCGATGGCGAATCACTTGCTGCAGATCGTCGTGTTCGGCGGCGCTAAGAGTGCGGCGGCACCGGGTCGATGGCAAGCCGGCAGTTTTATGACAATCGGATCGGCAATGATGCGGCTCCTTCCGGAATTTATTGCATAACCGCTTGCATCCGGAACGCATTCGGATTAAAAATGCAGCCACTCCACGGGAGGACCGTTATTTGCGTCTGGCAATCGATCGATCCGGCTTACAGCTCGCAACTCCTGGCCCGGTTGCCGACTGCGATTCAGTGCCGCTCCATCCATCGGTTCGATTGCCGCAGATTTCAGCTTCCCACGGCAAGTCGCGCATGACTGCCCCTGGCGCTCCATGAACGAAACCCTGGGCGAGCAACTTGCCTCGACGGGGGAGTGGTTCATTGCGCTGGTACCGTTGTTTCTCATCGCCTATTTCATCCCGACATTCATTGCCATGGGCCGCCGGCATCGCTTCGTCACCGCCGTCGCGTTCATCAACGGACTACTGGGCTGGACGATGCTCGGATGGCTGGGGGCGATGATCTGGGCGGTCAATCGCGATGTGCGTGAACCGGACGAGGTCACGGAAGCCGCATGGCTCCCCGACTTTCTGAACGAGCCGAGACTGAATGAACCGGACATGGGTCAATCGGCTGCCGAAGCATTGGCCACCCGGAAATGCCGGTATTGCGCGGAATCCATCAAATCCGAAGCGATCGTGTGCCGCTACTGCGGCCGGGACACCGGCGTTGCGCCGGCGCCAGTCCCGGCCGGCACGGCCCTGAATGTCGCATCCATGGAAATGAACATCGAAGAGCTGCAGGCTTTGCTCAAGGATCACGAGCACAGCGTCGAGCAGCGATTTGTGCACGTCGAGCCGGCGACGAATTTCGTGGCAGCGCCGGAAATCGTGGAAGTCCTCCCGGTGGAAGTGGCCCAACAGCTTTCAGGCTGGAAAAAGTTCGGCTAGCCAGCTTCGTCACGCCGGTTGCCCTCAACCCGGCAGATTCAGCCCAGCCAGGCAGGGCTTACAGGCGATCCTCCGGGATTCACAAGTTGAGGTTCGACCTGCTGTAATCCTGGCGTCGCTGATTCGCGATCTGGAAAAAACGCCCGGGATCGTTTTCCAGCCAGAGTTTCTGCGCCAGCATCAAATCTGAAAGCGGCACCGGCGTGCTGGGAGTTGCACAATAGGCCAGGCCGGTCTCCATGCTCAGGACGTTGAAGACGCTGCGCGACAGGATCTGAAAACGTCCCCAACCGGGCGCCACCACGGTGAAGTACCCGTAACGCAGATATTCCTGGCGCTGCACGGGATTCAGCACCCGGATCAGGAGTTGTGTCGCCTTTGCCTCGGCGGCCGAGTGAGCTCCCGGGCCATCCATGTACATGACCGTATTCTCCATCGCGGTTCCCCGTTGACGAACGCAGGTCCGAGAATCTCGTTACCGTTCGTGACCGGGATGCCAGCTCCCGGTCCGCAAACGGCATCAGACGCTCAATGCCGCCGCATTCGGCAGCAGCACAGAGGGTTCAACCCCCGACAATGCGCGGCACGACGACCGTCTCATCCTCAATGGAGGAGAAATCATTAATCTTGCGATCGGGGGCGCCGCCGGTGCGATTCACACCGAAAGCGGCGGCTCCAGCCGCCAGACTGCTTTCGAACAGCCGCTGCGCCTCGGCGCGAGCCTCTGCCATTGCTTCGCTATCGTCGAAACTGATCTCCCGGTCGCCGGAAGAGTCCAGGAATCGGACTATCTTTTTCATAATGTCTCCTTCACAACTCATTCGCAGAATCAAAAAACCCGCTTCCAGATCGGTGCAGCCGTGCGCAAGCCGGCCGGACTCGCTGCGATCCTTGCCTTGAATCCATTGAATTGTTTGAACGTATAGCACTGCGCCGCGAAGCGGCGGGAAGAGGCGAGGTGGATGCAGAAACTCTGCAGCCCGATGCCGGAACCAGGACGGGTGCCGAACATGATGAACTCCTTTGAACCGCGCGGCAACGATCTGCCGCGCGGTCATCATGGTGCTTGAACGGACGCGGTCAATGCCATGTTGTCTGCTTCCTGAACCATCACAGAAGAACAAATAACACCGCATCCGAAACTTCGACCTTGCCCGCACAAATTTGGTTGCAGTGCCAAGATGCACACGGCGCGACCGGATTACGTGCGCGCTCATGTAACAATCGGGGGGAGCTCCGGTGTTGCAATAGTCGGGAACATGGGTTGCCCTGCCGCGGTCTACCGGAATGCCTGAACCTTCCTCGATACACCGAAATATGCGGCCTTTTCTGGTCGTCGTACCCGGCGATATGCGCAAGTGGCGCGTCGAACTTGCCAATGGCGAGCATTCGCTAGATCTCGTCAGCGGCGATGCCGCGCGTCTCGATGTACTTTACTGGACCCAGATCAATACGCCCAGCGAGGCCTTGATGGCAAGTGAAAACGGTGACCTAGACAAAACCCATCATTACAAGTAGCGGTCCACGGACGTAGCGCCGGGTGCGCGAAGGCGCCACGCCATGTGCGTTATGCGCCGCGCCGGTCGCGCACGGATCATTTCATCTTGCTGCGGATATTCTGCGACCGGATCAGTTTACGGCGTTCGTCGCGTTTCTTTTTGTTCAACTCGGCCTGAGCCGGTGAAGTCAGACCGAATGGATCAATGGCCGGGGGTGCTTTGACTGGCTTTGCTGCGCTCATCGGGCTCTCCTGAAGTGGATACCGACTATACAGGGATGCTGTCAGGACACCGATCTGTTTTGTGTCGGAAGTATTCTGCAAGCCGGCCACAATGCCCTCTACGGCTCAACAAGGTCATTCCACGGCTCCAGGTCCATGTTGCGCCGGTGCTGGATCAATCCCGACCGCAATTCGTCGAGTTTGCGATGAATCTGCTGGATGGCGAACTCGGCTTTGATATTGATCTGGAAGTCCTGGTCCACCTGCAGCCGGTCTTTGATGGCCTGGCGATTCTGGCTCATCATGATGATGGGTGCTTGCAACGCGGCAACGCACGACAGGATCAGGTTCAAGAATATGTAGGGAAACGGATCTGGCGGCGTTTGCAGGAGATACGCGCTGTTCAGGGCCATCCACAACAGAAGGAACGTGCAAAAGCTGATGATGAATATCCAGGACCCGCCGATCCTGGCCACGATGTCGGCGACTTTCTGACCCAGCGTCATTTGCTCGTCGACCACTTCATTGAGATTCTTGATCTGTACCCGCGCCAGCAACTCGTCCGCGGTTCGTAACCGGTGAATAATGACGCTCATGAACTGGCGCGCCGCGGTGGCACTGCGATTGGTCAGGGCTGCGATGGTCGTCAGCGGAATGCAAATCAAACTCGAATCCATGGTGGCCCTGGCCGTGGCCGTTCGCGGGTGTTGGTCGAACACGGACAGTTCGCCGAAAAACGATCCTTCTTCAATGCTGGCCAGAATGATTTCTTCGCCCTTCGCAGGCAGCACGATGTCGATGACGCCCTGCTCCACGATGTAAAGATATTCCGGCAAGTCGCCGTGATTGAAGATAATTTCTCCCGCCTTGAAAAGATGCCTGACGGCGTCCTTGCGCAGCAGGTCGAGCTGGGCCTCTGGAAGGTTGGCGAACAGCGGTACGTTCTCGATCCTGTAGATGTCGTCCATGTTTTAGTCTCCCCTGACCGGTGCGCGTATTAGAACACCGCAGGTACGCGCTGGGTCAATTACCCGCCTGATACAGCGATTAGCGGCCCTGCGCCCGCCATTCACGCCCAAAAGCATCGGATGTTGCGATTTAGCGACATTCCTGTATGGAGCTGTCGCCACCATTATGAGAAAGTACCCCTCATGAAAAACCTCCCCGTTCTGGCGCTGCGCGCCCTCGTTTTGTTACTCCTGATCCCCGGTGCTGCGACAGCCGCCGGGCCCGCAAGCGAACTTACGTTGCATAACACCGCGATCGAGAAGATGCTCAGGGAGGAGCTATTCATCGATCGCGGCCGGTACAACCTGGTGCCGGAGACCGCCTGCCAATACGCCTATCTCGAATCGCCTTCGGTGGCAGTTTCGCAAGGCAGGATCCGCATCAAGGTGACGCTCAGTGGCAAACTGGGGATGGAAGTCAGCGGCAAGTGCGTAGGTGGCAACAGTGATGTGGTGCAGTTGACCGTTTCCGGCAAGCCTGCCTACGCAGGACAGAAAATTGGACTGACTGATATTCAGGTGGACGAAGTTTCCAACGAGGCTTACCGCATGCTGCTGCAACAGTTCTTGCAAAGCGCAATTCCTCGCGCGGTGCAGATCGACGTGCGCGAAGGGCTGCAGCGTCTGCTTGCCAGCCGTCAGACCAAGATCGAAGTTACGGTCGGCGACCTCGCGGTAACCGAGCTGACTGCGGAAAACAACATGCTTCATGCGACTTTGAGTTTTGCGCTGACGGCGCGCTAGTTCGGGAGCTTCTGGCCTCTCGATGCCCTTCGACCAGCGCTGGGGAGCCGGCCTCGGCAGCCCCCCAGCCGTGGCCAGGACAGTCGCTTGTCGTCCCGGGGGCCCTTGAATTCCGCGCCAGACGACTCTATCTCGGCACCAAGCAGCCGCCTGAAATCGTGAACCGGGAATTCCTGCGCGCGGACCGGAGCGGGCGGAAGCGATTCACCTTTTCTGAACCTGGCAAAAGGAGGACCGAGCATGAATGAGTCATTGAGGTTTCCGGAAGGCGTTTTTGCGGAATTCGACCGCCTGCAACGTCTTCAGCAGCAGCTGGATCAGTCTTTTCGACTGGCAAGCGCGCCGTCAAGCATCCGCGCCATCGCGCGGGGCACTTTTCCGGCGGTAAATGTCGGCAGCACCGCGGACACTTTCGAAGTCGTCGCGTTTGCCCCGGGAATCGATCCCAAGAGCCTGCAGCTGTCCATTGACAAAGGCTTGCTGATCATTGTCGGCGAACGCATGAGCGAGGTGCCGGGCGATAGCGAGAGCACCAGCATCTATGCGCAGGAGCGCTTCACCGGGCCGTTCCGGCGGGTGGTGACCTTGCCGGAAGACGCGGACGCGGCTCGTGTGGACGCGACCTACCGGGATGGATGTCTGCGGATCAGCGTGCGCAAGCTCGAATCATCCAAACCACGTCAGATACACGTCAATTGAGCAAGGAGACTGCCATGAACGCACCCACCCAATTCAAGGCAACGGACGCCGAACGCAACCAGGAAAGTCCGCTCGCGATGATCCCCCCCGTCGACATCGTGGAAGACGAGACGGGCTTTACGCTTACGGCGGATCTTCCCGGCGTGTCGAAGGATCGGCTCGGGGTCAAGGTCAATGGCGACAATCTTCTGATCGAAGGGGATGTGTCGACCCCCGTACCGGCAGGTCTGGAACTGCTGTATGCGGAATTGCGCACACCTCATTACCGGCGCAGCTTTACGCTGAGCCGGGAGCTCGATTCTTCGAAAATTGAAGCGAAACTCAATGATGGCGTGTTGAGACTGCGCATTCCCAAGGCGGAAGAGGCAAAACCTCGGCGGATCGAGGTCAAGGTCGGCTGAACGCGAACAAGCGCCGCGCCGCTCATTCCGGCATGTGACAAGGGCGTCTGGCACAGCGGCACAGTGCTCGCTTGCGCCAACGCCCTTCATGTCGAGCAGAAAATTCATACCCAGCCTCCGGGAGCACACCGGCCGCAAACAGCAGACAAACCCGCCAGGCAGGAATTTGCCTGTTTCGAGTTCGATTGTGAGTCCCAACTTTGGCCTTGCGAGCCCAGTCGATGATGAAGTCGGGATCGATGTGCAGATGACGCGCTACCCTGTTCTAGCCTTCCTTCCCAGGCCGAATCAAGCTGTTTGAGCCGACAACCGGGCGCCCCGTGCGAAACGTGATCGAATAGCGCAGTTGCTTGGTCGGTGCAATGCTGTGCTGCCAGTTCCATCGTGCCGGGCCGCAAATTCGATAGACCGAACGCGGTTCAAGCACGAGCGCCAGGACGTCCGCCTTGCGGTGAGATCCACCGGGTTCGTATGGTCGCAACCGTATGCGCGCCGCACTGCCGAGCGAGACGCCCGCGATGACTTCGTATTCCGGTGCATCGCGATGCCAACCCAGCGGGGTGCCAGGCCGGTATTCCGTTACCAGTCCGTGCACGAAGCTTGACGCCGGTAGCTTGAGCCAGCTCGCCACTCGGTCACGCAACAGCCAGAGAAATTCCGGTATCGCTGGTGCGGGCTTCGCTGCCTTGCTGGCGCGATCGTATTGCGCGCCATACCAAACCGTGCGACGCCTTGCCGTGTACTGCTGGAACTTCGCCTCTTGCAGTGGCAGGTTGCGGATGATTTCCAGCAACGCCTCCTCTTCCTCGATGGAAATAAACGCCGACTGATACGCGAACCCCTCTGGACCGCGAAACTCGGCCTCGAACAATTCTTCCTGAGAACCGGCAGCTGACATGCTTGCGCCACAAATCGCATGACCATGGGTCGCGTGAGACCCCGGCATCAGGCGCAAGTTTATTATTGGACAAGCGCGCGCGTTCGGTATTTCATATGCATGCTTCGCCCTGAATCGCCATCGACGCACTGCACAAATAAGAATCGGAGCTTTCAAAGAACATTAAGCGTGAGCCAGACTCGCGCACTTTCATTCGCCTTGACCAAGGAGACTTCCATGTCCGTCGCACGCCGCCTGGCATCCGGTTTCGTTCTGGCATTGTTCGCGATTTCACTCCTGGCAGCAGAACTACCGCGCGCCAAACCCGAGGCAGTCGGCCTTTCGTCGAGCCGGCTCGACAACATCAACAAGGTGCTTCGCGCCAAGGTCGATGGCGGCGAGATTCCGGGATTCGTCGCCCTGGTTGCGCGGCACGGCAAGGTGGCGTACTTCGAAGCCTATGGCATGCAGGATCCGACTAGCCGGCAGCCGATGGCCAAGGACTCAATTTTCCGGATCTATTCAATGACCAAACCGCTCACCAGCGTCGCGGCGATGATCCTGGTCGAAGAGGGCAGGATGAAACTCTCCGACCCCGTGTCCATGTACCTGCCGGAGTTGGCAAACCTCAAAGTGGTGTCCAACGCCGACACCGCGAAGACTCCTGCCGACCTGCAGACCAAACCTGCGACGAATCCAATTCGGGTGCTCGATTTGCTCTTGCATACCTCCGGATTGACCTATGGATTTTTCAAAGGCTTTCCCGGTAGCGGCGCCATCGAGCAGGCCTACATCGACGCAGGAGAAAGCAACCTCGACATCACCAACGCCGAACTGGTGACGCTGCTGAGCAAGCTGCCGCTGAAATACGAACCGGGCACGACATGGTGGTACAGCCGTTCCACCGACGTGCTTGGACGCCTGATCGAAGTCGTGTCGGGCATGACGCTGGGGGAATTCATCGACAAGCGTATTTCCAAACCTTTAGGAATGGCGGACACGGCGTTCAGTGTAGCGCCGGCAAAAACCGCGCGGTTCGCAGAACCGTTTCCCGCCGACAAGCAGGGCCTGGTCCTGACTTACACGAATCCGACCAAGCCCGTCAAGTTCGAAGCCGGAGGGCAGGGCCTCACTTCGACGGTCATGGACTACGCGCTATTCGCGCACATGCTGCTCAACGGCGGCGAGCTTTACGGCAAGCGCATACTTGGCAAGAAATCCGTCGCCCTGATGACCAGCGATCACATCGGCCAGGCGATCGACCACGGGCCGTTCTTTCTTCCAGGCCAGAGCCATGGCTATGGCTTGCTCGGCGCGGTGCGCACGGAAGGTCCCCGCGCCCCGGCCCCGCTGAATCCGATGGAAGGCTCGGTCGGCGAATTCTACTGGGCCGGGTACGCCGGCACGTATTTCTGGGTGGATCCCAAGGAACAGCTTGTTGGCGTCTACATGATGCAGTCGGTCAAGCATCTGCTGTGGTACGCAACGATGTTCAAGCAGTTGGCGGTGCAGGCAGTCGTCGATTAAGAGACAGCGGGGAATATGCCGCTTGGAAAGCTTGTTACAGGAAGCTGTTATTTTTCGACGAAGGAGAAATGAATGAGAGCCTTGTTTGGAGCATTGATCCTTTCCATCGTATCGACCGGCGCTGCCTCGGCGCAAACGCCTGGCGGAGCGGAAGAGACTTTGAAGAAGAAGAATATCACGCTGCCCTCACCGCCCACACCAGTGGCCAACTATGTTCCGGCAGTGCGCGTGGGCAATCTCTTATTCCTTTCCGGTTCCGGGCCGGACGCGAGTGTTCCACGCGGGAAAGTCGGCAAGGATCTCACGCTTGAGCAGGGGTATCAGGCGTCGCGCTCGGTGGGATTGAACCTGCTTGCCAACGCACGAGCCGCTCTCGGCAGTCTTGATAAAGTCAAACGGGTGGTAAAGGTCCTGGGCATGGTCAACTCCGCGCCGGGATTTGCCGATCAGCCCAAGGTCATCAACGGTTTCTCCGATCTGATGGTGGAAGTCTTTGGAGAGACCATTGGCAAGCACGCGCGCTCGGCTGTCGGCATGGCAGAGCTGCCATTCGGCATCCCGGTCGAGATCGAAATGATTCTGGAAGTGGAGTAGATGACGACGTGACGACGTGACGACGTGACGACGTGACGACGTGACGACGTGACGACGTGACGACGTGACGACGTGACGACGTGACGACGTGACGACGTGACGACGTGACGACGTGAC
>CBDDRM010000138.1:0-2940 GCA_965233135.1 uncultured bacterium
AGCGGCGCCTCTGGCCGCAAATCGAGCGCCAGCGGCGGGCTCGGTTCGACGACCGGCATGGGGATCTGCCACAGCTATACGCCCGACGGGCGTTGCGTGTCGCTGCTCAAGATCCTGCTGACCAATTTTTGTATTTACGACTGCCAGTACTGCATCAACCGGCGCTCGAGTGACGTGCCGCGCGCGCGCTTCTCCGTTGACCAGGTAGTCGAGCTGACGCTCGATTTTTATCGGCGCAACTATATCGAAGGATTGTTTCTGAGCTCGGGAATCGTGCGCTCCGCCGACCACACGATGGAACAACTCGTCCAGGTAGCAAAGAAACTCCGGATCGAACATGACTACCGCGGGTACATTCACCTCAAAACAATCCCTGACGCCGACGAAGCGTTGATTGCCGAAGCGGGGCGTTACGCCGACCGGCTCAGCGTGAACATCGAATTGCCCACCGAGCGCTCGCTCGTGGCGCTGGCTCCCGAGAAACGCGTGCACACCATCAAGCTCGCAATGGGGCGCATACGATCGCAAAAGGAAGAAGCCAAGGAGACGAAGCAGTCCTTTGCTCCGGCCGGACAAAGCACGCAGCTCATCGTCGGGGCCGATGATTCGGATGATCGGCGCATCCTGCGACTGTCGGAATCGCTCTACGGCGCCTATCGACTCAGGCGCGTTTATTATTCCGCGTACAGCCCGATTCCCAAGCCTGCTGCGGGCCTGCCTGTTCAGGCGCCGCCGCTGATGCGCGAGCATCGTCTTTACCAGGCCGATTGGCTGCTGCGCTATTACGGATTTCACGCAGCCGAGTTATTGCCGGACGCAGGAAACGGTGTACTGTCCCTGGACATCGATCCCAAGCTCGCGTGGGCCCTCGCGCACCGCGAACGTTTTCCTGTCGATGTCAATCGCGCGGACCGCGAATTGCTGGTGCGCGTGCCGGGGCTGGGCGTTCGCACGGTGAGTCGCCTGATTGCGGCCCGGCGTCATCGCCGGCTGCGCTACGCCGATCTCGCACGCCTGCGCTGCGACCTCAAGAAGGCACGCGCCTTCGTCATCACCGACGATTATCATCCCCGCACCGAGCCAGCCTCGCAAAGTCTGGCGCGGCGTGCCGCCGTACAGCTTGCGCTGTTGTGAGCCTGCGGACGGTCACCCCGGTCGATTTCGCGTCCTGGAGAATGCAGGCGCGCGCATTGCTCGCCGAGGCCGTGCCTCCAGAGAACGTGTCATGGGAAGCTCCTGACAATGGTTCACTATTTCCGGGGGAGCAGATATCGCAGACGAAAGTCCGATCGCACATCCCGAGCGAGCTCGTTCGACTTCTCACGACTTGCGCGTGCCACAGCGATCCCGCACGCTGGGGCCTGATGTACCGGGTGCTGTGGCGCGTGGTGCGAGGCGGCGAGCGAGCCCTGCTGGGCGATCCTGCGGACGCGGACGTGATGCGCCTGCAGCTTATGGCCAAGGCCGTCGACCGGGAAGTGCACAAGATGCATGCGTTCGTGCGCTTTCGCGCAACCACGGATAAGTCAGGCGCGCCGCTTTACATTGCGTGGTTCGAGCCCGAACATGACATCCTGCGGCGCGCAGCGCCTTTTTTTCGCGATCGCTTCGGCGCCATGTGCTGGATGATCGCCACGCCGCAGGGCGCTGCCACGTGGGACGGCGCGCAACTCGGGTTCATCGCAGGTCCGCTGCAACCACCAAAGGGTCTCGAAGACGACAAGGAAGCGATGTGGCGCACCTACTACGCCAGCATTTTCAATCCGGCACGATTGAACCCCGCAACGATGCAACAGCATATGCCGCGCCGCTACTGGAAGAATCTTCCAGAAGCGATGGAGATTGCGTCGCTGGTACGACCCAGACGCGTGCTCGAAACGCCCGTCGCCGCGCCGCCTCGGTGGGCGCAGAACGTGCACGTAGAGGTGGCGCCGCCGTCGGATTTGCAGGCCTGTCGACGCTGTCCTCTATGGGAACACGCCACCCAAGCCGTTGACGGCACCGGGAAGCGGCCATCGTCACTCATGTTGGTGGGTGAACAACCCGGGGACGAGGAAGATTTGAAAGGCCTTCCTTTCGTGGGGCCGGCCGGCAAAGTGCTCGACCGTGCACTTGCAGCCGTTGCCATCGATCGCAATGCTTTGTATCTCACCAACGCGGTCAAGCATTTCAAGTGGGAGCCGCGTGGCAAACGCCGCTTGCACAAGACCCCTGCGCAGCGCGAAGTCGAGGCGTGCGGGATATGGCTCGAGGCCGAATTGGAGAAAGTAGCCCCGAAAGTCATCGTTGCAATGGGAGCCACAGCTGCCTTCGCGCTCACGGACCAGAAGCGCCCCATTTCCGAGTTGCGCGGCGAGAGGCTTTCTGCTCCGAACGGCGCCGCGCTCATCGTGACCTACCATCCGTCTGCCGTCCTGCGCGCACAGGACGATGCCGAACGGTTGTTCCAGGCGCTGTGCGAAGACTTGAAACGTGCAGCGAGTTTGGCAGTCTAAAACCGGTGCTCAAGCTGACTGAATCCGGACTGTTCTGCGCGGCCGGCGACTTCTACATCGACCCTTGGCAGCCCGTCGAGCGGGCCGTGATTACGCACGCTCACAGCGACCACGCGCGCTCCGGGCATCGTGCCTACCTGGCGGCAGCGCCGGCCGAACACATTCTGCGCCGCAGGCTTGGCGACATCACGCTGCAAAGCGTCGCGTACGGCGAAACCATACAGCTCGATGGCGTGCGCGTCTCGTTGCATCCCGCCGGCCACGTGCTCGGTTCGGCCCAGATACGTATCGAAAGCCACGGTGAAGTCTGGACCGTTTCAGGCGACTACAAGCTCGAGAAAGATCCAACCTGTTTGCCTTTCGAGCCGGTCAGGAGCGATGTGTTCATCAGCGAATCCACGTTCGGGCTGCCGATCTACCGCTGGCAGGATTCGGCCGACGTGGC
>CBDDRM010000139.1:0-3985 GCA_965233135.1 uncultured bacterium
AGCGCACCTCGAGCGCCAGGCCGCCTGATGGGCCGCCTGCCGACGCCCATGCACCGACACCCGGTGCGGCGGCGTTCGGCGCGCGCGACGGCTGGGAAGGGCGCAATGACCCGCGCCTCACGCGCACGGATAAGGGGCTCATTGTCCCGGAACTGGCGAACCTGGTGCTCATCCTGTGCTGCGATGAACGGTGGGCCGGCGTGATCGCCTACGACGAGTTCGCCGGGGGCATCGTCAAGCGCAAGGCGCCGCCGTTCGAGCCCTCGGAAACGGGGGAGTGGATGGATATCGACGATCGGCGCTTGGCACTGTGGTTCTCCCGTCACTACGGGCTGCTGCGGGTGAAGCGCGAGGCGATCATGGACGCGGTGCTGATGGCGGGGGACCAGAACCGGTTTCACGAGGTGCGTGAGTACCTGGAGCCGCTCAAGTGGGACGGCGTGCCGCGCTTGCAACACTGGCTGCATGCGTACCTGGGCGCGGAGGACACGGCGTACGCGCAGGCGGTGGGCGTGAAATGGATGGTGGGGGCGGTGGCGCGGGTGATGCGCGCACCGCGCGAGACGAAAATGGACAACGTGCTGATCCTGGAAGCGCCACAGGGGCAGGGCAAGTCGACGGCGCTGAAAATCCTGTTCGAGCCGTGGTTCACGGATGCGGCGTTCGAGATCGGTACGCCGGACGGCAATCTGATCATCCGCGGCATGTGGTGCGTGGAGCTGGCCGAGCTCGACGGCTTCAACCGCGCCGACGCGAGCCGGTCGAAGGCGTTTTTCTCGCGCACCTCGGACCGCTACCGCAGCCCGTATGGACATCGGCCGATCACGGTGGTGCGCCAGGGGGTGTTTTCGGGCTCGGTCAACCACGACACCTATCTGAAGGACGATACCGGCAACCGGCGCTATTGGTCGATCAAGGCCGGCTACATCGCGCTCACGGAACTGCGCGAGGACCGCGACCAGCTCTGGGCCGAGGCGATCGAGGAATACCGCAAGGGCACGCAGTGGTGGGTGGCGGCCGGCGAAACCACGATGTTCAGCGAGCAGCAGGAACAGCGCTACATCGGCGATGCCTACGAGGATCGCATCCGCGCCTGGCTCGACGAGCCGGATTCTGACAGCGGCGGCGGCAAGCTCATGAAAGTAACCGTGCGCCAGATCCTCAGCGGCTGCCTGCGCCTGGAAGTGGCCAAGTGGACCCTGCCAGAACAGCAGCGCGTGGGCCGCATCATGGCGCGCATTGGATGGCCGCGTAAGCGTTCCGGCGGCGGGAGCCGGGAGTGGGTGTACATGCGGCCGAAAGGTGAAGGGGGTGAGGAATGAGCGTGTACGTCGACAACGCGAAAAACGGATTCGGTCGCATGCGCATGTGCCACATGATGGCCGACACGCTCGACGAGTTGCACGCTATGGCCGAGCGGCTCGAACTCAAGCGGTCGTGGTTTCAGCCGAAATCCTCACCGCACTATGACATTTGTCAGTCGAAGCGGGCCCGTGCTGTGCAATTGGGCGCGATTGAAGTAGATCGGCGGCAGTTGGTCGAGGTGATCAAGCGCCTGCGAGGCAGGGTATGAGCCAATCCGTCCCATTGCCGTCCCAACTCCGTCCCATTAAACAATCAATGGGACGCCCTTATAAATCAACGATCCGTCCCATTGTCCCGTTGCAAGCGTGTTTTTTTTCGCGCGCGCGCGCGCACGCACGCGTAAATCCCCTTTTTTCAATGGGACGTATGGGACGTTTAGGACGCCTCGGGAGTTTCGGCCGTGGCTGAACTCGAAGCCTGGAAGTGGCGCGACCCCGCCGAAGTGGCCGAACGCATCGAGCTGCAGGCCAACGCCAAGGCCGCCCGCGAACTGGCGAAACTCACCGAACGGCTAACCCGGCGCACCGAGCAGGAACGCATCAAGGCCAAGGTTTTCAAGAAAGGGCGTCCATGAGCAAGGAATCGATCATCAAAGAACTGCCCGAGCGCTTCGTGCTGCAGATGCGCAACTGGGTGCTCACCCGGTCAAGCGTGGGCCTGTACACCATCACCCCCGCCTATGAGGGCGTACCAGGCAGCCGCACCTATGGGTCGCGCATCCTCGCCGACTTTACCGAAGTGTCCATGCTCGAACGTGCCATAGAATCATTGCAAGCGCGCTACTGCCAGGCGGTGAAGCTGTTCTGGATTTATGAGGGC
Organism: uncultured bacterium; assembly: GCA_965233135.1. GTDB lineage: Bacteria > Pseudomonadota > Gammaproteobacteria > Burkholderiales > JACQAP01 > JACQAP01. The sequence continues at coordinate 2,185 of CBDDRM010000139.1, forward strand.
AACGACCTGACATGGCTCGGCCGGCGCCTGGGCTGCGACTACCGCACCGCCGAACAGCGTGTGCGCAAGGGCCACGACCAGGTGCGCAACGACCTGGCCAAGCGCGAGGCCAGCTACGAGCGCAGGCAGGAGCGTGCCCATTATCATGCGCTGCCTATTGACTAGGCAGAATTGCAGGTCTAAGATGCCGATCCTAGTACAGTCACAGGTGCGTCCGTAGCACCCGCAGGCCGTACTCAATACCCAATCTGTGCACCTTGAACCCGATGGCCCCAAGCCCTCGGGTTTTTTGTTTGTGCCGCGCGAGTCGATCGCTTCGATTTCAAAATTCACGGGTCCTTCCGCAGCTTTTCCCCCTGCGCATGCGAACAGCGCGGAAAAGCGCTAGTCGATGATTTAGTTCGGTCCTACCGTCAGACCTACCGTCACGGGCTACCACGTACCAGCCATGGAGATACCAGCGCACAGCCACCAGGAAGGGCAGGGCGATGGTGAAGTGGAAAGCATCCGGGCGTTCGGGCGGCGGGTCGAGCGCAGCCACCCGACGATTCTGCAGGCGATCGAGGAAAAGCGGATCACCGCGGTCAAGCGCCATCCGCAGACCGGGCGGCTGCAGGGCGTGTACTGGCGCCAGGCGCTGGCCGAGTACGCACGCAACACCGATCCGACGCAGGCCGAGCGCACCGGCGCTGCGCCATTACCACCGCAGAGGGAAGCGACGGGACCGAATGTGCCCTTGGCCGGGAATAACCACGCCGATGGTCAAACCCTCCAGTTGCCGGATCTGGGCAAACCGGCCATTCCTGCCGGCGATGACCTGTTCGACCGCTCGGACAAGTCCGGCAAGGACGACCATGGCTACCTCGAGCATCGCGCGCGCACGGAGGAATTCCGGTCGAAGGCGGCCGAGCTGGAATATCTGAAGGACCTGGGCCTGCTGATTTCGGCGACGGAGGCGCGCGAGGCGAATTTTCTGCGCTACCGCACGCTGCGCGACAAGCTGCTCAACGTGCCGGATCGCGTGGCGACCATCCTGGCCGCCGAGCGCGATGCGGGGCGCGTGCATCAGCAGCTCACTGCTGAGATCAAACGGGTACTAAGTGAACTCTCCATTGACGCTACCGCTACCGCTGCCGCAGGGGTTGCCGAGCGCGTGGCTCCTTGACTGCGTCACCTTTGCCGAAGCGATAGCGCCGGACCCGGACCGCACGATCGACCAGTGGGCTGACGAAAAGCGCATCCTGCCGGCGGAAACCTCGGCCGAGCCGGGGCCGTGGCGCACCTCGCGGGTGCCTGCCACGCGCGAGATCATGCAGTCGCTGTCGCCGTCCGACCCGTGCCAGGAGGTGACCTTCGTCGCCGGCACGCAGGTGAGCAAGACCGAAACGGGCAACAACTTCATCGGCTTTGTCATGGACGAAGCGCCCGGCCCGGCGATGATGGTGCTGCCGACCTCGAACACCGGCAAGCGCAGCTCGCGCACGCGCCTGGCGAAGATGATCGAGTCGACGCCTAGCCTGCGCAACAAGATCAGCGACAGCTCGCGCGACAAGTCGAACAGCGCGACCATGAAAGAGTTCCCCGGCGGGGTGCTGGTCATCGCCGGCGCCAACAGTGCGGCGGAACTAAAGTCGATGCCGGTGCGCTACCTGTTCGAAGACGAGGTCGACGAATACCCGGACGACGTCGACGGCCAGGGCCCGGCGGACGAGCTCGCCGAAAAGCGCACCGACACGTTCGTGCGCAAGAAAATCTTTCGCACCTCGACGCCCACCGAAAAGGGCCGCAGCAAAATCTGGCG
>CBDDRM010000140.1:0-5143 GCA_965233135.1 uncultured bacterium
GCGATGTTGTGATGCTCGATGTCCGCACTTTCCTCGGACTTCCCGCCCGCATCGATCAGGCCGACCGCGCCCTGCGACGCATTGGCGAAATGATGATCGACCATGATGTACTGGCCCGTCTCGGGCACGATGAACTCGACGATCGCGCTGTTCGATGAACCCAGCAGGACCGTCTGCATGCCTCGGAACTGGTTGTCCGGATTTCCCTCCAGCCAGACGCGGTCGAAGATGGTGCCGACCACGTGGAAGCTGGAGGTCTTGCTGGGGCCGACATTGAGCACAAACAAGCGCACCCGTTCGCCGGGCCTGGCCGGCAGGGGCCGCTTCACCATGCCGTTGTGCTCGCCGTTGAACACCGTGTAGGTGGGCACGGCGGCGCGCAAGTGTCCCCCATCCAGCACATAAAGCGGTGCGCCATCGACCTTGCGCTTGTCCGGATCGAGTTTGGCGTAGAACTCGCTCTGGATGACAACGTATTCGCGGTCGACCTTGGTCGGGTAGCCCTCCCGGGGCTCCACGACGATCGCGCCGTACATGCCGGCGGCGATGTGCTCCAGGATCATCGGCGTCCCACAGTGGTACATGAATATGCCGGGATAATTCAGCGCGAACTCGAACGATATGGTCTGGCCCGGCGCGATCGAATGGTACTTGTCCTGCGGTGAGACCATCGCAGAGTGAAAATCCATCGAATGCATCATCGGCGGCGCAATGACTTGCAGGCCGGGCGCCACTTCGTCGCTGCGATTGGTCATGCTGAACTTGATCCGGTCGCCCACGCGCGCGCGAATAACAGGCCCCGGCACCACATCGCCGAATGTCCATGCGCTGAACTTAACGCCGGGTGCGATTTCGATGATCTTGTGCGTGGTATCGAGCTGGATCGTTTTCAGCGGCGACGGATCGAGCGGCTTGATCTGCGGGGCGATGCTCAGCGCCGCGCCGGTGGCGAACGCGCCGGCATGCCGCTCATCGAGCATTCTGGAAGGCACGGGCTTGAGGTCCATCTTCGACTGATCGTAAGGATCGGACGGCGCAGTGCGTCCGCAACCCCCGAGCACCACGGCAAGGTGTGCAGCGAGGAACATCGCAAGAACCGGCCTGAACGCGGCGCGGACGCAATCCCACCGTCTCGCAATTGTCATTTGCCTCCCCCGTTGCCCAGGCGCGCCGCCGCAACCGGCAGGGGTCGCAGCACGCGCCCTATGGCTGCGCCCAATCTAAGGCGCGAAACGCGGGGGACGCTTGATTCAGATCAATGCCGCGTCGGTTTTGGGTCCAGGCCGCGCGCGCAGGGCGCGATCGGCTTGGAAAAACTACTCGTTCTCGATCGCGTTGCTTTTCGGACGTGCCGCTTTCTTCTCCGGTTGCGGCGCTGCCTTGGAGCGCGCGCCCACGATCATTTCGGTGAGCCATTTCACCAGGATCGAGGAATAGGCCTGACGCGATCTCTCCGAGGACAACGCGTGGTCTGCGCCTTCGATCACGCGCGCGGTCAGCGAATGTGCCCTGGAAAAGGCGGCGACGTAGCTGGCAATGACGGGATGCGGGACGATCTGGTCATGCTCGGATTCAACGATCAGGACGTCGCCCGCGTAGGCTGCGCAGGCCCGCAGCGCGCGATTGTCGTCCGGCGGCAGCTCCCGGTTGCGATACGCGGCGAATTCCGGATCGCGATGCAAGCTGCGCTTGGGCGCATCCCAGCCGTCATCCTTGTAGATCGCCGGGGCACGCAGCGCGAGCCAGCGCACCGGACGCAGCGCAGTCAGCAGCGTGGCCAGATAGCCGCCGTAACTGATGCCGACCACGGCGATGGCATTCGGATCGACGCCGTGCTCGCTCGCAAACGTGTCGTAAGCAACCAGCAGGTCGCGCAAGTTCTCCTCGCGCGTGACTTGTTCGCGCCGGCCCGACGTTCCGGCATGTCCACGAAGGTCGAAGGTCAGGCACACACAGCCGAGCCCCGCCATTTCCCGGGCGTGCTCCAGATCCTGCTCCTTGCTGTCGCCCCAGCCATGCACGAACAGCACGCCGGGCAGCGACGTTGCCGGTGTCAACAGGCAGGCGTTGAGTTCATCGCCGTCAACACTGATGGTCAGAGCTTCAAGCCGGGCTTGCATGATTTTGCAGGAAGGCGTACTTGGTCAAGCGTCCGACGCGCGCGTCCACGCCGCCATAGTAGACGATCGCACCGGGCGGCACGCTGACCTCGTCGCCGTAGAGCTCCACACAGGAGGCCTGAGCGACATCCAGCCGCGGATTGTCGCGAAATGCTTCGAGCGCGAGCACCTCCGCCGGACTCGCTCCGCCAATGCGCCACGATTGCTCGAGCAGGCCAACGCGCGTGGTACCGCCGGCGTCCCGTCCTTCCGCGATGTCGTAGTTGCGGCGCGACGCCAGGAAGCCCGGATAGGCACGCGCCACCGCGGCATCGAAAACGCGTGCCCGCTCGACCGCCGTGCGAAACGACATAGCCAAAGGCAGCTTCTCGAGCGCCTCGTAATCGCCCCGCACAACGAGCAGGTCGGAGCCGCCATAAACTTCCGCGCCGCTATTGTCCCGTGTCAGGCGCTGCGTGCCGACGTAGCTTGCGATCAGGCTTCCCACTTGCACGCGCCCGACGCTGTAGGTCGTGACGTCTTCCAGATTCTGCTCGATGACGACTCCGTGATAACCCAGGGAAGACGCGTCGAGCGCATCGATGGCCGCATCCAGTTCGGCGGGGGTGCCCGCCACGGTCTGGCCGCGCCCGCCGATGCCGTCGCCGGCCTTTACGCGCGCAGGCCCGTGTTCGAGCACGCGCCGGCCTGCGCGCCGCGCATCTTCGGGGTTGAAGGCGCTGTACCCTGGCAGCACCGCGCCGCTCATGCCGAGGCCGAAGTCGTGCGACCACCCCGGCGGCGAGTGCGCGTGCTCGATCAGCGGGTGCGCAATCGCCTTGGTGGTCAGGAACGCATAGGGCACCACGCCGCCGAACAGATCGCCTTCGTCGTGGATACCCAGCGCTTGGGCGGTGTCCGTATCCAGCGTATCGCGCGGCACGAAGTACACGCGGCCCCCATACGCGGATGCGTCGTCGTATTCGCCGGCGTAGCCATAGCCCAGCAATCCCGCGAGCCGCTGCGCCACCCAGGCGCGCGATAGCGCGTCGTGGCTGTCCGGCCGCCCTGACGCCGGCCCGCTGTAATGCACGACGGCACCCGGGAGCACGGCTGTCTGATCTGCGCTCACCGGGACCCGCGACCTGGCGTCAGCGCCCGTACCGCGCGGTGAGTGATGCGCGGGCGAGCGCGTGTGCATGAAGGTTGAACCCGACCGCGGCCGCGGTGGCATCCACTGGCAGCTCGAGTTTGTCCACATCGAGCGCATGGACCGTGAATACGTACCGATGCGGCTTGTCGCCCTTGGGCGGACACGGTCCGCCGTAACCCGGCTTGCCAAAATCCGTGCGGCCCTGCACGACACCGGGGGTGAACGCGTGGCGAACATCGCCGGCGCCGGCGGGCAGCCTGGTCACACTGACGGGAATGTTGTAAACGACCCAATGCCACCAGCCGCTGCCGGTGGGCGCGTCAGGATCGTACAGCGTAACCGCGAAACTTTTCGTGCTGCCGGGCGCGTGCACCCATTCGAGCGCCGGCGATTGGTTCTGGCCGGTGCAACCCATGCCATCGAAGACATGCGCTTCGCCAATCGTCTCGCCTTCACGCACGTCGGGGCTGCGCAGCTCGAATTCGGGCGCTGCGGGCGTTGTCATGACCTGCTCCGGTCAATGACTGGCGTGCGCCGCGCGGGATCGCGCGGCCTTGCGTGCCGCCGTCGAGCGACCGGAAGCGCCCTTGGTGCTGGCGGCCTTTCGCGCCGCGGCCGAGCGATCCGACGCGGTGCGCTTGCGCGCTGCGGCATGGGCTTGCTTCGACAGCGCCTTGGTTGAAGCGGCCGCCCTCGGCTCCTTCTTCAAGGCGGCCTTCACGGCGCGAGAGCGGGTTTCGGAGGTGCGAGTGGTAGCCTTCCTGCCCGCCTTGGCGTCGAGCTCAGCCTTGTGACGCGTTTCTTTCGAGGTCTTGCCAGCTTTGGGTGGAGGCAGGTCCACGCCGGCGCGGCGCGCTTTGGACAGGCCAATGGCGATGGCCTGCTTGGCGGAGCGTGCGCCATGCTTGCCTTCGCGAACGTGTTCGATCTCCTCGCGTACGAATTCGCCCGCCTGGGTAGAGGGCGCTTTGCCTTGTTTCTTGTCCTGCCTGGCGCGTTCGAGCGTTTTCTTGTCCGGCATGGTGGATTTCCTTTTGGAAGAGTGTGAACGCAAAGGGCATCGCAAGGAACATGCCGTCTGTTTCGAGCCCGCAAATACATCGCCAGATGCCCTCGATGCCCGCTGCCGCCCCCGGGAACGTCGCCCGCTGCCCTGCGCGCGCGAAGCCTTGCGTCAGCGCACGGTGTAAGGTTTGCAGTCGCGCTGAAAATTTTTCTTCACGTGGATATTTCACGCTACGATGGGGCGAACGACAACGCTGGCGGGTCGTTCCTTCACCTAAACCGGCCACCCCTGGAGGTGGGCGTTTTGCCAGCTGGCCCGGGGTCTCTCCTGGCCAGCCGGCCGGGTTGCTCCACGAGCCTGACGGCTCCCTCGGCGTCTTTCTTCGCCTCATGAATCGCAGACTGTTTCGATGTCCCTTTTTTCGATCTTCTTTCGATTGGAGAACAACATGGCTTCGAATTTCGTTGTGACCAGGCTTGCAGCATTCGTCGTGACTTCCGTGTTCGCTTCCGGAGTTCACGCCGTGGATTTCCTCGAGGCAGCCCCCAAGCAGACGCGCGTGCTTCTGGAGAACGACAAGGTGCGCGTGATCGAGGCGAACTTCAAGAAAGGCGACCGCGTTCCGATGCATTCGCATCCTGATACGGTCGTGTACCTGCTCAAAGCCGGGAAAACACACTTCACGGATGCCGACGGCAAAACCACCGCATCCCAAGCGAAAGACGGCATGGCAACGTTTCGTCCCCCGACCACGCACTCGCACGAGCACCTGGAAGACGCGCGCGCGATCGTCATCGAGTTGAAGCGGTGAGGGACGCGAAGGCCGTGACGGTCGTGACGACGTGACGGTCGTGACGGTCGTGACGACGTGACGGTCGTGACGGT
>CBDDRM010000141.1:0-5898 GCA_965233135.1 uncultured bacterium
CAGCGGGCGCTTTGACGCCGCCAAGTGGCGGCGACCTCCCCGGAAGCCCAATACTGGCGCGGTTGCTTGCCGCAGGCCCGGATTCATGGCTCAATCCTCAAAACATATAATTCTTCCATCTGCCATTGTCGCAAGCGGCGATAAACCAGAGCAGCCGGCTATCAAGGGAGGCCGACGTGCCCGATCATAATCACGCCAAAGACCCCTCCGGTCTCGCACCGGAGCTGGTCGAGCTCGTCCGCGCGCTGCAAGCGTCCCTGGCGGATAAACGCGTTCGCCAGCAACTCCAGCCGGTGGACAGCGACCGGCCCTCAAAGCTCGAATCCGCGTTCTCGGCGCAACAGGCCAAGCGCGCCAGCCGCCCCGAAGTGGCCGGCCATCCGCAACTGCTGGCCTCGGTCGTGGAGTCCGCGGACGCAGGAATTCTCAGCGAAACCTCGAACGGGATTCTGCTGAGCTGGAACAAGGGCGCTGAGCATATTTTCGGATACAGCGCTGAGGAAATGGTCGGGAAAACCCGGTCCTGCCTGATTCCGGAATTTCTCAAGGCCGAAGATGCCAAAATCATGGCTCATGTGCTGGAGGGCCGGGCCACGCTCAACCGTGAGACGGTCTGGCAGCACAAAGACGGCAGATTCGTGGATGTCGCAGTAAGCTTTGCGCCACTGGTCGAAAACGACAAGGTGGTGCGGCTGTCCGTCGTGATCAGCGATATCACCGAGCGCAAGCGCATGGAACGCGCGCTCATTGAAAGCGAGCGCAAGCAGCGCCAGCGTGCAGCCGAACTGCGCGTCATCCTGGATGCCGTGCCCGCCGCCGTGTGCATTGCCAATGATCCCGAGTGCAAGTCGATCACGGGCAACCGCATGGCCTACGATCTGCTCCGTCTTCCCCAGGGAAGCAACATCGCCATGCCCGAAGAGGGAGACCAGCCGGTACCCTTTCGCGTATTCCGCAACGGGCGTTCGCTCGACGCGAACGAGTTGCCGATGCAGATGGCCACTTTTCGGGGCATCGAGGTACGCGATTTCGAGCAGGACGTCGTTTTCGAAGACGGCAGCATCCGCCATCTGATCGGTAACGCGGCGCCGCTGCGCGATGCGACAGGAAAAGTTTATGGCGCAGTGGGGGCGTTTATCGATATCACCGCGCGGCGCACCATGGAAGAGCAGATCCGCCGCATGGCGCACTTCGATTCCCTGACTAATCTGCCCAATCGTATCCTGCTGATGGACCGGCTGGAACAAGCGCTCGCGATTTCGCAGCGCAACCATTCCAAGACGTCGGTGATATTCATGGATCTCGATCACTTCAAGAAAATCAACGACAGTCTCGGCCATCATGTTGGCGACATGCTGCTGCAGCAGGTCGCTGATCGGATCCGCAACGCGCTGCGCGAAGTGGACACGGTTTCGCGCCTGGGCGGCGACGAATTCGTCATGGTACTGCCGGAGCTTCGCCATACCGAAGACGCTACGACGATTGCAGACAAGCTCCTGCGCGCACTGGATGAAGACTTCTTCATCACTGGCGAAAAACTGCGCATTTCGCCTAGCCTCGGCATCAGCATTTATCCGGATCATGCCAGCGACGCAGGCACCCTCATCCGCATCGCCGACAAGGCGATGTATCATGCAAAGCAGGCTGGCCGGAACACCTATCGCTTCTACGATGAGTCGATGAAAGCCTGATTCGACGCATTGCAAAGGCCGGCACGCTAACGCGAAGGCGATTGCGATGAATGAACATTGGTACCGCGATGTGGTGGAGTTGTCGCGGGATGCGATCTATGTCTGGTGCGATGGCTGCTTCGTGTATGCCAATAACGCAACGGCGCAACTGTTAGGATTCGATTCGCCGCAATCGATGATTGGCAAGCGCGTGTTCGACCTGATCCACCCCGAGTCGCTGGGAATCGCGCGTGCAAGATTGCAACGCTTGCTGTACCACCGCGAGCAACTCGCCCCCCAGGAAATGAAGTTCATTCGCACGGACGGCCAGGTGATAGACGTTGAAGCCATGGCAACGCGTTTCGAGCATGATGGCCGCCCGGCCGCGCACGTAATACTGCGCAATATCGCGGAGCGCAAGGCGCTACAGCGCGAAAGTCTGCAGCGTGTGCAGGAGAACGCCGAGCACCGCCGGTTGCAGGCCGAACGCGATTATTTCTATCAACTGTTTGAAACAACGCCGCATCTGGCTTGGACGGCGCGACCAGACGGCTATCTCGACAATATCAATCAGCGCGCACGCGACTACCTTGCTTCGCAAGCCCCCGAGATTCAGGGATGGAACTGGCAGCATTTCGTGCATCCGGAGGATCTTCCCGAGATTCTCCGCCGATGGGCGCACAGTCTTGCCACCGGCGAGGCGTACGAAGGAGAAATGCGCATGCGCGCGAACGCCAGTGGAGCCTATCGCTGGCATTTGACGCGCGCTCTGGCTGTGCGCAACGGCAAAGGCGAAATCCTGCGCTGGGTCGGCACCACCACCGACATTCACGACCAGAAGGAAGCGCGCGCCATTCTCGAGCAGTCCCAGATCAGGCTGGCGGAAGCTGTTCGCCTGCGAACGGAAGATCTGTCGAACGCCAATGCGGCGCTTCGTGCGGAAATCGAGGAGCGCAAAAGCGTCGAACGCGCGCTGCGGGCCTCGCGCGAGAAACTGCGGCGGCTTTCCGCCCATTTGCAGTCCGCGCGCGAATCGGAACGGGCCGCAGTAGCGCGTGAAATTCACGACGAACTTGGCGCAACGTTAACTGCCGCGAAAATGGACCTGCGCTGGTTTGCGAAAACCCTCGAAACAGGTTCCCCGGTGCGCTCCGACAAGCTTGCGGAATCGGTCGCCCTGGTCGATTCAGCCATCGAATCGGTCAGGCGCATCGCCACCGGATTGCGCCCCAGCATCCTCGATCATCTTGGATTATGGGCCGCTTTGCAGTGGCAGTTGCATGAGTTCGAATTGAATTTTGGCATCTCCTGCCAGATCGATTCTGCGCCCGAGGGCATCGTTCTCGAGAATGACGCCCAGACGGCCGTGTTCCGGATTTTTCAGGAAGCGCTGACCAATATCGCCCGCCATGCTCAAGCGACCCACGTCCATATAGGCTTGCAGCTCGATATCGGCGCCATCATCGTCAGGATCAGCGACAACGGGATCGGCATATCTCCCGAGAAAATCATGGAACCGCAGGCTTGCGGGATTCAGGGCATGCGCGAGCGGGCCAGAACCTTCGGCGGCAACGTGAAATTCGAGCGCAATGGCGGCGGTGGGACGACCGTGCTCGTGAGATTCCCGGCCAGTGTCAAAGTCTCCAGGCGCTCGCGCCGCGACAGGGAAGCTGTCTGATGACGCGTGCCCTCATTGTCGAAGACCATGCGATCACACGGGTCGGTCTGTGCCGGATACTTTCCGACACCGCGCAGCCGTTCGTGGTCGGCGAGGCGGCCACGGGCGCCGAGGCAATGCAGCTTGTCACGACCGAGCCCTGGGATATCGTCCTGCTGGATATCAGCCTGCCGGATCGCAGCGGTCTCGAAGTACTGAAGGACGTCAAGAAGGCGCGCCCCGCGCTGCCCGTGCTGGTGCTCAGCATGTATCCCGTCGATCAATACGCGGTGCGCGTGCTGCGCGCGGGCGGGGCCGGATATCTGACCAAGGAAAGCGCACCGGACGAATTGCTAGAGGCCGTGCGCATGGTCATCTCGGGCCTGCGCTATATATCGCCGTCCGTCGGAGAATGCCTTGCCCACGACTGGAATCGCGATCCGGAACATGGGGTCCATGAGACCCTCTCGGACCGCGAATTCGAAGTACTGCGAATGATCGTGACCGGCAATTCGGTCGGCGACATCGCCCGGGAGCTTTGCCTGAGCGTCAAGACCATCAGTACCTACCGCAGCCGCGTACTGCAAAAGCTCCGATTACGCCACAACGCCGAACTGACCCATTACGCTGTCATAAACAAGCTGATCTGACCCCCTCTACGCCGACGCGCCTGTAGGACAAAGTCCGATGGCATATGGTCGACAATTGTGTATCTTACGGGGGTGAGCGCCTCTTATCCAATTGACGCCAATCGGCCTGTCGTGGCGGAGTCCGCGACGTGGCTTGCAGTGCCTTCGCCGTACCCGGCTTGCCGATCCTGGGGCGGCAAACAACAGGCAGGCGGACCCACTCTGCTTGTGGACTGCGCCAGAATGTCCCTGCCACATTGAGCCCTGCCGGCCGGTTTCCCCTCGTTGCACTGGTCGTCGCGCTCGCCGTACTCGGCGGCATTTCCACCATCGCTTATCTGAGTCTGCAAGGCATGGTTCAACGCATGCAATGGGTCGTGCACACCCAGGAGGTTCTGCGTGAGACCGAAATGGTGCTTTCCGATCTGAAGGACGTTGAAACCGGAATCCGCGGTTATCTTATCTCTGGCCAGGACGAGCTCCTCGCGCCTTACCTGGCCGCCCTCGCGAACCTGCCGCGCAATATCGCTCAGCTAAAGCAGTTGACGGCCGATAACCCATACCAGCAAGAGCGGGTCAAGGATCTGGAACAACTCATTGGCATGCGTTTTCAGCAGGCCGCCTCCGCACTGAGGTTGGCAAGAACCGCCAAAACCGCGATTCCGGAGTCGGTGCGCTCCCAGATTCAGGCCGGCAAGTCGACGATGGACGAAGTGCGCGCCCTTGCCGGCGATATGCGCGGGCATGAGGAAAGCCTGCTCGCACAGCGCATCGAAGAATCCAAGCGCAGTACCCGCCGCTCGGCAGTAATCATTGTTTTTGGCACGCTCGCGAGTTTCGCCATCCTCGTCGCGGGCTTCATACTGCTGCGCCGGGAAATGGCACAGCGAACGCAAGCCGAGCGAGCCGCTCACGAGCACGCAAACGAGGTGGAAAACCTGTACAACCACGCGCCTTGCGGCTATCACTCGGTGGACCGCAACGGTGTCTTCCTCCGGATAAACGATACCGAGCTGGCCTGGCTGGGTTACCGTCGCGATGAGATCATCGGCAAGCTCAAATTCGCCGACATCGTTGCACCAGAGTACGCCCAAACCGCGATCGAAAATCTACCGAGGCTGGTCAGTGGCGGGGCAACGACCAACCTCGAATACAGACTGGTGCGCAAGGACGGCTCCACGTTTCCGGTATCGGTAAACGCCCTGCCGGTGCTGGATGTCAACGGCAACTACGTCATGAGCCGGACGACGATGTTCGATATCACGGCCATGAAAGAGACTGAAAGCCGCCTGCGCATGGCTCATACGTTCCTGGATGCGCTGGTCGACAATATTCCCAGCATGATTTTTGTGAAGGATGCCCAAACGCTGCGCTTCGCGAGAATCAACAAGGCCGAGGAAAAGTTCCTGGGCATCTCCCGGCACGAAATGATCGGCAAGACGGATCACGATCTGTTCCCGGCCGATCAGGCGGACTTCTTCGTTGCCAAGGACCGCGAGGTGCTGCAAGGCAGCAACGATGTGCACGTTTTCGAGGAGCAACTCACCACCGCGGGCGTAACGCGTTACTTGCGCACGCGCAAACTGGCGCTGTTGGATCCGGCAGGCAGGCCGCAGTATCTTCTTGGCATCTCGGACGACATTACCGAACAGAAACGAGCGGAGGAAGCCATTCGCGCGCTCAACTCCAGCCTGCAGATGCGAGCGAATCAACTGGAGGCTGCCAACAAGGAACTGGAGAGCTTCAGTTACTCCGTGTCGCACGACTTGCGCGCTCCGCTACGCGCCATCGACGGATTCACGCGGATTTTCCAGGAAGACTATGGCGCCACGGTGGACGATGAGGGCCGGCGTTTGCTGAAAGTCGTTCGCGACAACAGCGAACGCATGGGTGTGCTGATCGATGACCTGCTTGCCTTTTCAAGATTGGGCCGGCAACCGCT